>DAIRFU010000503.1:0-5359 GCA_036794935.1 Kofleriaceae bacterium
GGCGCGAACCTGCTCGACCGCTGCCGTGGCTACCGGCGGCGGATAGCCGAGCTGGACGAGCGCTTTGTGGGCGAGCGTGAGATTGTCGGCGGCCTCGGCTTCGTCGTCGCCGCGACGGAGCGCTGCCTTTACGAGCGTCCCGACATCCGCGTCGCCACCCAGCTGGGCGATCACCTGCTCGAGCGCCTCACGCGCAGCTCTCGGGGTGTACCGCAGATCGATCAGCGCCTGCTTCGCGTGCTGAAATGTGACGACGTCGTCAAACCGGCTGCATCGCGAGCGTCGAGGTTCGCGTGTGGTGACGGGGGCGTTGGCGCGCAGCTGCTCGGAGGCGTTCAGCTCGGCAGCCGAGCGCGCGTCGACGAGCGGCGTGCCATCGCGCTCGAATACGAGATCGTCAGGCGCGCGCCCCGTGATCGACAGCAGGCCCTCGTGATGGAGCTGATGGTGCCCGGAGCACATGACCAGCAGGTTGGACGGCTCGTGCGTGCCGCCATCGGCACGATGGACGATGTGATGGATCTCGAGGTTGCGGGTTGCGCGGCATCCGGGCATGCGACAGCGCCCGCGATCACGGGCCCAGACCTGTTTGCGGACCTGGGCCGGAATGTTCGGCGTCGGTCGCGGCGGGCGCCCGGTGGTCGGCGAGGCAACTCCGTTCTCGCCTTGGTTCCGGTTGTCCCCGTTGTTCCCGTTCTCGCCGTTCTCGCCGTTCTCGCCGTTCTCGCCGTTCTCGCCGTTCTCGCCGTTGTCGCCGTTCTCGCCGTTGTCCCCGTTGTCGCAATCGGCGCGATCGGGCTCGCCGGGAGCCCGCGCGACCACGGCCGCGCTGTTGTCATGGACGAGCTCGGCGTCGCACGCGGCCCGCTCGAGCTCGTGCGCCCGCAGCTCGACGCGACGGCCACGCGCCTCCTGCCAGCCACGACCGCAGTCGTCGCACCTGTGGATCACGATCCGATGCGCGGGACGCGCCGGCTTGCCGCTGGAAGCCGTCGACCCCGCGAGGAAGTCCCTGCACAGCAGCTCGAGGAGCGCCGCGTCGTCGACGTGACTGCCGCGCTCTGTCGCGGCAGCGAGCCGACACTGCTCGAGGAGCGCGTCGGCGGCCGGCGGCAGCTCGACCACCCACCGCCGGGTCATGAGATCCGGATTCTTGCGCGCATCGGGGCCATCACCCTTTGCGTGCCCGGCGACGAGCTCCTCGATGTCACGCAAGTTCTTGCCGCGCGCACACGCGAGCCACGCAGCCTCGGTCCTCGGCGTCATCACCCGACTCAGCTCCTTGGCGGCCGACCACGGCAGCGCGCCATCGCGCAGCTCGGCCTCGAGCGCCGGTAGCTGCACGAGCTCCCTCGCGACGCGCAGGCGCTCCATCGCTGTACGCGGTGCATAGCCAAAGACATCTTCGAGATACTCCAGCGCCGTCGAGAACCCGAGCTTGCGCCAGATGCGCTGCTTGTCTGCCTCGCGAAGCCAGCGCGCCTCCTCGACATCGAGCCCCGCACGCCGCTTGGCGATCCGACGCAGCTCGCGATCGATCTGACGATAGCCGGTCGCCTCCGCGGCTTGCGTTTGCTGCTGCGCCCACGTGGACTCGCTCGCGACACCTTCATCCCGCAACATGCATCGACCTCTAGCACGCGAAATTTCGGCCTCGCCGTTCGCCGTGAGCGCGACGATTCGCGATTTTCCGTCGAGAAACCACCCATCGGGCGACCGAGGCGTGCAAACGCGCGCTCATCGCGTCTCGCGAGCGATCGCGAGAACATCCCTCACGACGGGGGCGCGACCGCGCGTAGGACTGTCAAGAACAAACTGAAGCGCGAGACGAGAAACGTGCGAGATCTCGTCCGGGATCCGGACGTTCGCGGGAGTCACCGCCGGCTCCCAGGTGCGCGCGTCACGCTGTCCATCGCTCGCCGCACTCGGGGATCGAGTGAACATGGCCCGTGTCCACGTCCCTGGCATCCTGCTCCTGCTCGCCGCCGGCTTGTTACTCGGAGGCTGCACCGAGGACCCGCCAGCCGACGACGCCGCACCGCGCTATCTGCTGTTCCAGCTGTTCACGTTCGCCCCGAGCCCCGACGGCACGGCGACACCACTCGACTCCGCGCAGCTGCAAGGCGTGATCGACGACATCCTCGCGACGCTCGGCGACGAGCGCGGCGACGGCCGCGACCAGCAGCTCGGCTTCTCGATCGGGCCGCTGACCCTCGATCACACCGACGACGAGATGCGCGCGCAGATCGATGCAGCCTTTGATCTCGCCGAGCACAACAACCTGGCGGTCGCGATTCACATCGACGACTCGATGTTCTGGATGCGCCGCTCGGATCTGTGGATGAATCCCGACAATGTCGAATGGACGGACTGGAGTGGGACCGTGCATCCGCACCTCCGCATCGGCTGGGCACCGACCGTGCTCGCGCCGAAGATGTGTTACGCGAGCCCCGCGATTCGCGCCGAGATCGAGCGTATCGCCACGGACGTGATCGGCGCGGCGGTGAAGCGTCGCGTCGATCGGCTCCGGGCCGCGGGCAAGCTGCACCTGTTCGCGGGTGTGATCGCCGGCTGGGAGACGCGCATGCAGGACGACTCGCAACCGCCGGTCGAGCTCGGCTACTGCTCGCTCCACCACCTCGGGTTCAGCGCCGCGAAGCCGCCCGCCAGCTTCGACGCCGAGCTCTCGCAGGTCGTCCACGACTGGGCCGAGCTGTGGGTCGACAGCCTCGCCGCCGCCGGCGTGCCGACCGACCGGCTCTACACGCACCTGCCCGTCGTGCCCGAGCCGAGCACGATCAACGCACCACCCGAGGCCGCGTTCAACGACTCGTCACGCGCCGGGTTCAGCATCTATCCCGGGCCCGACCCGTTCGAGCCCGTCTATGCGGAGCTGGCCACTCAGGGCGAGAGCGCGTGGGCCATGGCCGAGGGCACCAACGCGCAGATCGACGGCAACAGCTCGACGCTGAGCTGGGAGAGCTACCTCGCGCGCCTGTACGGCCACGGCGCCGTCCTCGTCAACGTCTTCGCGTGGCAGGACCCGACCGCGCTCGGGATGGCCACACGCGCCGGTGAGGCCGTCACTGCGTACTCGAAGTTCTTGCGTGGTGCGCCCTTGACCGAGTAGCGCGATCGCCCGAGTCCCTGCACGATCCGTCGCGGCCACTGAGTGCTCGCGGCTCGGCAGGCGCGTCGGATGGCAACAGCCATGTTCGCTCGATCCCGGATGGCCGCGCGAATCGGGGACGTCCGTCACGAGCTCGACCTCGCCCCGCCATCGCTTCGCTGCGCACGGTAACGTCAGGACGAGGCGCCGCCCCTCCTACGATGACGTGCCGACGATCGACCGCCGTCGCCGCGTGCGTGATCACCGGCCAGGCCGCGCCTCGTCGTGATCGCCGGCAACCGACCGCGTCGGCGGCGCCCACGTGGACACCGTCGCGTCGAATCCGGCAGCCATGTATCGAATCCCCCGGCGAACCGGCGACCATCATGAGCTCGACTCGCCTCGCCGCGCGCGATTCGCCCCTCCTCGATGCGGTGCCGGCCGTCGACCGCGCTCGCCGCGCCACAGGCGTCGCAGCTTCGAGCTCCGCCCGCTCCGCGGGGGCGCATGCTACAGCTCCGGCGTGGACGAGCCCGGGCTGCCGCTCGACATCCTGGTCCTCGTGCTCGTCGTGCTGCCGGTCGGCGTCGCGCTGTTCTTCGGCCGGTTCGCGTTCCGCCGCATGACACCGCTGGCGTTTCGCTGCCTGCGCTGCGGCGTTGAGTTCCAGCGCAAGGCGTGGCTGCGCTTCCCCGCACGCTGCCCCTCGTGTCGCGCGAGGGACTGGAACGCGGTCTAGCGCTCGAGGCTGGCCGCGAGATCGTAGTCGGCGGCCTGCGTGACGCGCGCCTTGACGATCGTGCCCGGCTTGGCCTCGCCGTCGGCGAGGTAGGTGACGCCGTCGATGCCGGGTGCCTGGCCGTACCAGCGGCCCTCAAGGAGGTAGTCGGTCTCGCTCGAGACGCCCTCGACGAGGACATCGAGCTCGCGGCCGACCATCGCCTCGTGGCGTGCGCGGCTGATCTGGCGCTGGATCTCCATGAGGGTCTGCTGGCGCTCGCCGGCGACGCCGGGCTCGACGCGGTTCGGCAGCATCGCGGACACGGTGCCCGGCTCGATCGAGTAGGTGAAGGCGCCGGCGCGGTCGAACTTCGACTCGGTGACGAAGTCGCAGAGCTCGGCGAACTCGGCGTCGGTCTCGCCCGGGTGGCCGACGATGAAGGTGGTGCGCAGCACGAGGTCGTCGATGCGGGTGCGCAGCTTGGTCACGAGCTCGCGGGTGAGGCGGCTCGAGTGACCACGACGCATGCGCTTGAGCATCGGGTCGCTGATGTGCTGGAGCGGCACGTCGATGTACTTGACGACCTTCGGCTCGCTCGCGATGACGTCGATCAGCTCGTCGTCGAACGCGCTCGGGAAGGTGTAGTGGAGGCGGATCCACTGGACGCCGCCGACGGAGCCGAGGGCGCGCAGGAGCTGGGCGAGCGTGGCGCGGCTGGCCGGATCGCTGCCGGTATCCCAGCCGTAGCGCGTGAGGTCCTGCGCGATCAGGTTGACCTCGAGCACACCCTCGCGGCCGAGCTGCTCGACCTCGGCGACGATGTCGGGGATCGAGCGGCTGCGCTGCGGGCCGCGCAGCTTGGGGATGATGCAGAACGAGCACGGGCGATCGCAGCCCTCGGCGATCTTGACGTAGGCGCTGTGGTTGGCGCCGATGCGCACGCGCGGCGCGTCGTGATCGTAGATGTACGCGGGGGTGTCGCTGACCTGGACGACCGCGAGCTGCTTGCGAGGCTTCAGGGCCTTGGCGATCGACTGGAAGTCGGCGGAGCCCAGGATGTGGTCGATCTCGGGAATGTCCTTCGCGAGCTCGTCGGAGTAGCGCTGCGCGAGGCAGCCGGCGACGACGAGCTTCTTCACGCCATGCTTCTTGAGCTCGGCCATCTCGAGGATGGTGTCGACGCTCTCTTCCTTGGCGGCGTCGATGAACGCACAGGTGTTGACGACGATGACGTCGGCCTCGTCGGGGGCCTTCACGAGCGAGTGGCCGGCGGCCTCGACCTGGCCGAGCATCAACTCGGTATCGACCTGGTTCTTCGGACAACCAAGCGAGACGAAGTAGATGCGCTGTGCGGACGCCATCGAGCCGCGCAGTCTGTGCCGACGCTCCCGACCTGTCAACGGTCTAGTTTGTCCTCGGAAAACGCGAGGCTAGCGACCGTGCCGCGGCGACCGCGGGCGACGGCGAGCAGCACGAAGCCCCCGATGCCCACGGCGCCGCACAGCAGCATCACGTCGGCCTCGCCCCAC
>DAIRFU010000052.1:0-17462 GCA_036794935.1 Kofleriaceae bacterium
CCTCGATATCCCTCGTGATACCCGGCCGATCGCGCAGATCCTCCGGGACATCGATTGCAAGGTCCCGCTCGTCGTCGTCGAAAGCCGCATCGAGCCACGGACCCCGCGCTGTCCATGAGTTGCAAGTCGCAAGCGTCCCCGCGTAGGCTACGAAGGTGATCGACGACGATGTTGGCGCAACGACCGAGCAGATCGATCGTCAGGCTCCGTTCGGAGACCGCGTGCTGCTCGTCATCGATGGCGCCTCGCTCCAGGTCATCCCGCTGCCCGGAAACGGCACGCTGACGATCGGCCGCTCGCAGAAGTGCGACGTCGCGATCGACTCCGGGTCCGTCTCCCGCCACCACGCGAACCTCATGGTCGCCCAGGACGTCGTGATCGAGGACGTCGGCAGCTCGAACGGCACGTTCGTCGACGGACAACGCCTCGCGACGCACCGGCAGGTGCGCGTCGGCATCGGGATCCCGTTCCTGATCGGCGGCGTCACCGTCATGGTGCAGACGCGCGCCGGCGCGCGCCCCGCTCCGGCCTCCAAGACCAGCAAGCTCGCGGCGCTCGAGCAGGACGCCGCGCGGATCGCGGTCGGCAGGCTCAGCGTGCTCATCCTCGGCGAGACCGGCGTCGGCAAGGAGCTGATCGCCGAGCGCCTCCACGAGATGTCGCCCCGCCGCCCGGCGCCGTTCGTCCGCATCAACTGCGCCGCGATCAGCGAGCCGCTCCTCGAGGCGGAGCTGTTCGGCAACGAGGCCACGAGCAAGCCGGGCCTGATCGAGCACGCCGACGGCGGCACCGCGTTTCTCAACGATGTCGCCGAGCTGCCGCAGTCGCTGCAGGTCAAGCTGCTCCGCGTCATCGAGGACAACCAGATCCGGCGCATCGGCTCGGCCACACCGCGCGCGATCGACGTCCGCTTCATCGCCGCGACGAACAAGGACCTGCAGGCCGAGGTCGATGCCGGCCGGTTCCGCCGCGACCTGTTCTTCCGGCTCGCCGGCGCGACGTTCACGATCCCGCCGCTGCGCGATCGCCGCGACGAGGTGCTGCCGCTCGGCGAGCAGTTCGTCGCGTCCGCCGCCGGCCCGCTCGGCCGCGCGTTCGCGCTCTCCGAGGAGGCGCGCAACTGGCTCACGCAGCACGACTGGCCGGGCAACATTCGCGAGCTGCGCAACGCGTGCGAGCGTGCCGTGCTGCTCGCGACCGGCTCCGTCATCGAGAAGCACCACCTGACGATCGACGAGCCCCGCCGGCCCCCCGCGCGCTTCCGGTCACCGACCACGCCGCCACCGGGCGCGCTGACCAGTGACATGCCGACGCAGGTGCGCGCGACCGTGGCCGAGCTCGAGAAGCAGCGCATCCTCGAGGCACTCGACAAGTGCGCCGGCAACCAGACCCGCGCCGCCGAGCTGCTCGGCATCTCGCGCCGGACGCTGATCAACCGGCTCGACGAGTACGGCATCGCACGGCCGCGCAAGCGCGACGAGTAGCCGCGTCGTCAGGCGGGACATCGATGTCGCGATCGCGCGCGCCGGGCGCGCAGCGCAACGGATAGCCGCGCGAAATGACATCGCGGCACGTGGCACGATCGGTGCCCATCCGCGCGCCATGCATCGCCTCGTCTTGCTCGTCGCGCTCGTCGCCTGCACCAGCAGCCCCGGGTCAGAGAACACCACGGACACTCCGCTGACCGCGTGCCCCACGGATCCGGTCACCCAGGGCACCGCATGCGAGGCCGACCTGGCCTGCGACTACCCCGAGGGGGACGGCAGGACGAGCTTCTGCGTCTGCCAGGCCGGCCGCATGTGGTGCAGCGACTGCAGCACGAGCGAGTACGGGTTCGGCGCGTGCACCGCGGGCGAGTCCTGCACGTACTCGAACTGGGAGACCGACTGCGACTGCACGTGCACCGCGAACGGCACGTGGGACTGCACGAGCCTCGATGCCGTCAGCTCGTGCCCGCGCGATCCGTGACGGGTGGTCGCGTCGTCAGCGCGCGGCTTGCTTCGCCGGCTTCGCCCGTTTCGCGCCGTGGATGTCCTTGCCGACGCGATCGATGCCGCGTCCCATCGCCTCGACGACACGGCCGGCGTCCTTCGGGATCGCACCTGCACCCTCGCTGACCTTGCCGGAGAGCTCGACCGCATCCCCGATGACGTCGCGCACGCCGCGCTCCGTCTCGCGCCCGCTCCACGTCGCCGCGCGCTCGAGGTCGCGGGCACCGGCCTTCAGGTGTTTGCTGAAGCGCTCGTTGTCGTTCGACTGCATCGCCGCCCGAGCCTCTGCGTGGTTGTACTTCGCGAGCGCGTTGGCCGCGCCGGCGAGCGTCATGTCGACATTCTGCGGCTGCATGTTCGTACCCGACTCGAGCTGCCCAGCGGCCTTGTCGAGCTTCTTGGCGGCATCGGTCAGCTTCTTGCCCGCCTCGCTGGGGGCCGAACGCGCATCCGCGCGCATCGACGTGGCGACCTCGCGCATCTCGCTCGCGGCCGTGCTCGTCTCGTTGCCCTGAAGGTGCTCGCGCGCCATCTCCAGCGTGGCGCCGGGATCGGACATCCCCGAGTCGGGGGTCTCCTGGTACCCCGTCGACGGCTGCGTCGGTTCGGGCGTCTGCGGTGAGGGCGGGTTTTGCGGTGCCTGCGGCTCCTCCATCTGGGCGAGCGCGGTACCGCCCAGACCGCACGTCATCGCGATCGCGCAGAGTGCGCGAAAGAACGTCTTGTTCGTCATGTCATGTCCTCCTCTATCGCGTCCTCGACGCTGCAAGCGGCGCTCCTCGGAAGGCTCGGGATCGTGATGTCAGCCGCATGGCCTGGACCCGCGTCCCTCCGCTAAGCTGCCCGCGTGAAAGCGATCGCACTCCCCGCAGGCGCCGCGCTGTTCGTCGCCGGCGGCGGCCGCGATGTCGACATGGCGAAGCTCGCACTCGCCGTGACGCCCGGCGAGCACGTACGACTCACCGATGCCAACGGCGACGAGCTCGCGATCGCGATCGCCGATCCGGACAACGCGAAGCTACGCGTCATGGCGACGCTCGCCGACGGCTTCCCGAAGATCGATGGCGCGCTGATCGGCTGGCGCGTCGAGCGCGCGCTGCGCTGGCGCGAGCAGCTCGGGCTGGTCGGGGCGACGCACGCCTACCGGATCGTCCACGGTGCCGGCGACGGCCTGCCCGGCTTTGCGTGCGACGTGCTCGGCCCGACGGCCGTCGTCTACGTCTACGGCGACGGCCTGAAGACCGTCGGCAAGCAGCTCGGCGAGGCCATCGTCGGGTTCGCGAAGCTCGAGGGCGCCGTCGTCAAGCTGCGGGCCCGCGGCGGCGCGAGCGAGGTCACGCAGGAGATCGTCGGCAAGTCACCTGCCGAGTCGCTGGTCGTCACCGAGCACGACGTGCCGTTCGAGGTGCATCCGCTCGGCGGGCTCAACCACGGTCTGTTCACCGACATGCGCGAGCAGCGCCGCGGGCTCGCCCGGTTCGCAGCCGGCAAGCGCGTACTGAACCTGTTCTCGTACACGGGCGCGCTGAGCGTGACCTGCGCGCGCGCCGGTGCGGCGAGCGTGACGAGCGTCGACACCTCGCCCGGCGTGCAGGCGTGGGCGCGCGGCAACTTCGGGCGCTCGGGGTTCGGTGACGACGCACGCTGGAAGTTCGAGACCGGCGACGCGGTGCGGTTCCTGGCGCGCGCGGCCAAGGACAAGGAGCGCTACGAGCTCGTGATCATCGATCCACCGACGTTCTCGACGGCGCGCGGTGCGCCGTGGACGCTCGATCGCGACTACCCCAAGCTGATCGCGCAGGCGGCCGCGGTGGTCCCGACCGGTGGCGTGCTGTGGCTGGCCGCGAACACGCACGAGCTGGGCTCGCTCGCGAAGCTCGCGGTCAAGGGGCTGCGCGAGGCAGGGCGCAGCGGCGCGCTGGTCGAGCAGGGCGGCCTGCCGCCCGAGTACCCGACCGTCGCGGCGCAGCCGCACGATCGCTACCTCCAGATCTGCGTGCTAAGGCTCGAGTAGCGCCATGTGCGGCCGCTACACGATCACGCGCCAGGACGGCCTCATCGAGGAGATGGAGGCGGTGCTCGATCCGGAGGTCGAGCGCAACGCGTGGTGGAAGCCGCGGTTCAACGTCGCCCCGACCCAGGATGCGCCGGTCGTGATCTCGAGAGCGGGCGTGCGCACGATCGAGATGATGCGCTGGGGCCTGGTCCCGTTCTGGGCCGGCAAGAGCGGAGCGAGGCCGCCGCTCATGATCAACGCGCGCATCGAGTCCGTCGATACCAAGGCGATGTTTCGCGACGCGCTCGAGCGCAAGCGCTGCCTCGTGCCCGCCGACGGCTTCTACGAGTGGAAGAAGCTCGGCAAGCAGAAGCAGCCGATGTACATCCACCCCGGCGACCATCGCTTCTTCGCGTTCGCGGGCCTGTGGGCGCGCGCGAAGACCGAGGCCGGCGAGCTGCACAGCTTCACGATCATCACCGGGCCGCCGAACGACCTCGTCGCCTCGATCCACGACCGGATGCCGGTCGTGCTCGACCGCAGCGTGTGGGCCGCGTGGCTCGATCCGGCGCTCGAGCGCGACGCAGCACGCGCGTTGCTCGCGGTGCCACCCGTCGACGACTGGGTCGCCGAGCCGGTGTCGACACGGGTCAACGCGACCGATCACGACGACGACCAGTGCGTCGCGCCCGTCACCGCCGACGCGCCGGCGCAGCGCTCGCTGTTCTAGCGCTCAGGGCGTGACGCCGATCGCGCCGGTCGCGTTCTCGATCCCCTCACCGAGCGAGAACACGCCGCGGTCGACGATCGTGCCCGCCGCGTACATCTCGACCCGCCGCACGCCCAGGTTCTCGGCGACGAGCACGAGCCCGCGCAGCGCGCCGCGCTCGACCATGACTGCGCCGCCCGGCAGCTGTGGCGTGGCGCCCTGATACGTCAGCTCGCCGGCCGACGCCCACGTGCCGTTCGCCTTCTCGAGTGCAAACATCGCGTTGCCAAAGCCGCTGACGACGAGCACCTTGTCCGCGAACGGGGAGGCGTGGAGCGCGATCGGATCCTCGAGGTTCGGGATCATGTACGCGGCGCCCAGCGCCTCTCCCGTGACCGGGACGACCGCGACGCGGTTCGGCTCGCTGCCGAACTGGCTGGTGTCGCCGACGAGGAACGCGCTGCCATCGTGGGTCAGCGTCGCGCCGCCCACGATCTGCATGTCGTCGGCGAACGCGTCGGCGCTGCTCGCCACGGTCGCGCCATGCTCCTGCACGACGTGAACATCCATGCCCATCGGCGAGCTCGCGATGTCGGTCGCGGCGAGCACCCAGTCGCCGGCCTCGGTGAACGCGAGCGCCGCCGGCAGCTTCGACGCGGCGACGAGGCCCTTGTCCATCACGTGACCCTCGCAGTCGACCGCGAGCTCGTAGATGCCGCCGCCGTTCTCGCGCCACTGGGTGTCCAGCACGTAGATCGCACCGGTCGGCGCGACCACGACGCGCGCCGCATAGAAGCTGCCCGCAAACGCCGGCTCGAGCACCGTCGGCACGCCCGCCTCGTCGAGCGCGAACACGCCGACCGTGCCGTCCTCCTGCGCCGCGATGCCGATCCTGCCGTCGGGCGTGAACGCGACCTCGCCGACGAACGCGCGGCCCATCGTGAACGTGCGGCCCGGCCGGGTCAGCTCGCCCGTCGCCGACAGGTCGAGCACCTCCCACTCGTTCGCCTTCATCCCGTCCGCGTCGTACGGGTGCGAGACGACGACCCGGCGCGGCCCGTCGGCGGGTCCGGGGTCACGCATACATGTCGTACCGGGACCGTCGACCGAGGCGTCGAGCCCGGAGTCACCAGGCGAGCCATTACCCCCGCCACATGCCGCAAGCCAGACCACGAGCAAAACCCTTCGCATCGCCGAGGGTTTCGCCTCCGCCCCCCGGCCAGGTCAAGCGAGAACGTCCTGGCGAGCGCATTGCAAGGCCTCGCCCGCGTGAAGGGGCTCCTGGTCATCGTCATGCTCGTCGGCTGCACGGCCGACGCGCCTGGCATCGAGGGCCGCCACGACGACCCCGGCAGCGGCTCGGACGACACCGGCGGCAGCAGCTCGACCTCGATCACGCTGTCGACGTACTTCGACGAGATCGCGGCCGTGCACTGCGAGCAGGCCTTCGCGTGCCGCGACTCGTTCCCGGCCGACGCGGGTTACACGTTCGAATCGGCGTGGGGCACGAGCGTGGCGAGCTGCGAGCAGCTGCTGGTCGCGGGCTGGAACCCGGCGCAGGTCGAGACCGAGATCGCGAAGGGGCGCATCACGTACGACGGCACGGCGGCAGTGTCGTGCCTGCAAGGCGTCGCGTTCGCCGCGTGCCCGATGTACTGGGAGCGCGGCATCGAGTGGGCCGAGTCCTGCTACCACGTCGTCGTCGGCCTCGTGCCGGTCGGCGGTGGCTGCGAGAACGACTACTCGTGCACGACGTTCCTCTGCGATCAGACGACGCACACCTGCCAGTGACCCCCGGGGGCTCGCCCGGTGACGCCGGCCCCGGCGTCGCGCGTCGCGATCGCGTGCGTTCGCGCAGCCGGTTGCACGACACGCGCACGATGATCGCGCGTGGCTGATTCAGTCGTAACCCGTGGTTTGCGATCGACGCGCGCGGCGCTCCTCGTGCGTAAACCGCGGTTTGCAGCTCGCGCTGGCCGCGCGGTTGCAATTCGCCGAGAGCATCACAAGGAGCGATCTCATGACCAAACGGATCTCGATGTTCTTCGTTCTCGGATGTGCTCTCGCCGCGTGCGCTGGTACGGCACCGGGCGGTGGTGGTGGTGGCGACGACGGTGGCGGTGACGGCACGGGTGGAGGGAGTGGCGGCGGTGACGGCAGCGGCAGCGGCGGCGGCGACGGCAGCGGTGGCGGCGGCGGCAGCACCGACACCTCGGGCCTCGAGAGCTTCGTCCACGGGCTCGGCGTCAAGTACTGCGACGAAGCGTTCGCGTGCAAGGCGAGCTTCCCGACCGACGCCGGCATCACGTTCGACGAAGCGTTCGGCCCGTCGGCGATGGCGTGCTACGCGGACAACGACGCCTCGTTCGATATTCCGGCGATCGTCGCGCAGATCCAGGCCGGCACGATCCTGTGGAACGCGAGCGACGCGAACACGTGCCTCGCCGGCATCACGTTCGGTACCTGCGAGGAGTTCTGGCAGCAGGGCGGCAACGAGCCGGCCGCGTGCGCGACGGCGCTCGCCGGCACGATCGCCGACGGTGGTGCATGCGTGACCGACTGGGAGTGCGTGAACCTGGCGTCGTATTGCGACGAGACGACGAAGCTGTGCACGGTGGACACGGGCGAGGCGCGCACCGCGCCGTCGACCGACTTCGTGTTGCACGTGCGGGCCTCGGTCCTGCGCTGAGGGGACGACGCCCCGCGTGGTCGAGGGCTACCGGCGCAGCCGGCCGAAGAACTCGCGGGCGACCGCCGTCCTCGGCTGATCGACGACCTGCGCGGGCGGGCCATCCTCGGCGATCGTGCCGTGATCGATCACCCACACGCGGGTCGCGATGTCGTGCGCGAACTGCATCTCGTGCGTGACGACGAGCATCGTCATGCCCCCGGCGGCGAGGTCCTTGATGACGGCCATCACCTCGTCGCGCATCTCCGGATCGAGCGCGCTCGTCGGCTCGTCGAACAGCAGCACCTCCGGATCCTGCGCGAGCGCCCGCGCGATCGCGACCCGCTGCTGCTGGCCGCCGGAGAGCTCGTGCGGATACGCGCCGGCGCGGTCGCCGAGCCCGACACGCGCGAGCAGCTCGCGCGCCCGCCGCTCGGTCGCCACCCGATCGTGCCGGCGCACGATGCGCGGCGCGAGCGCGATGTTGTCGAGGGCGGTGAGGTGCGGGAACAGGTTGAACTGCTGGAACACCATGCCGACCTTGACGCGCAGCGCGCGGAGCAGCTCGCGCTGGCGCGCGCCCATGCCGGGCACGAGGCGGACGCCGGCGATGTCGACCTCGCCGGCATCGAAGCCCTCGAGGTAGTTGAGGCAGCGCAGCAGCGTCGACTTGCCGCCGCCCGACGGGCCGACGACCGCGATCGTCTCGCCACGCGCGACCTCCGCGCTGACCTCGCTCAGGACCGGCCGCTCGCCGTGGCGCTTACAGAGCGTGCGGACGCTGATCACGCGCGAGCCTCCTCTCGAGTCGGCGCGCCAGCTCCGAGAGCGGGAAGCTGAGCGCGAGGTACAGAGCCGCACACGCGAGCCCGGGAGCGAGCCAGCCGCGCAGGTCGACGGCGGCGATCGTCATTCGCTTGGTCAGCTCGATCACCGTGATCACGCTGACCAGCGAGCTGTCCTTGAGCAGCGACACGAAGTCGTTCGTCATCGGCGGTAGCGCGAGGCGCAGCGCCTGGGGCAGCAGCACGTGGCGCAGTGTCTGCACCGGTCCCATGCCGAGCGCCTTCGCCGCCTCGGTCTGGCCGCGGGGGACCGCGAGCAGCGCACCGCGGTAGACCTCGGCCTCGTAGGCGCCGTAGTTGAGCCCGAGCCCGAGCACCGCGGCCTGGACGGGACCGAGGCTGTAGTACGGCGCGAGGCCGTAGTAGAGGACGAACAGCTGGAGCAGCACCGGCGTGCCGCGGAACACCTCGATGTAGATGCGCGCGAGCGCGGCGGTGACCGCGTTGCCGTAGACACGGGCGACCGCGAGCGCGATCCCGATCGGCACCGCGATCAGGAACGCGAGCACGCTCAGCTTGAGCGTGACGAGCGCGGCGAGCGCGAACTGCCAGAACATCTCGCCATCGAAGCTGCGGTGTCTCGTCACCGGCGCGTCGGCGGTCACCGGTGGCGGCTCGGTCTGGCGCGCGTCCCACAGCCTCGCCTCGCGCAGGATGTGCTCGAGCTCGCCGTCCGCGCGCATCGCCGCGAGCGCGTCATCGATCGCGCGCTTCAGCTCGGGGTCCTGCTTGCGGATGCCGACCACGTACGTGCCGCGCGCGACGTCGCCGGGCAGGCATTCGATCCCCGGCCGGCGCGCCGTGCAGCCGTAGCGATCGGCGATGATGTTGTCGAGCAGCACGGCGTCGATGCGCCCCTGCTCGAGATCGATGTACGGCTCCTCGTTGCCCTCGTAGAGCACGGTCTCGAGCGGCTGCGCACGCAGCAGATCATGCGCGTACGTCTGGTTCAGGGTGCCGACGCGCTTGCCTTTCAGATCGGCGAGCGAGCGATACGGGCTCCCTCTGCGCACGGCGAGCGTCTCGGCGTACGTGAAGTACGGCGCCGACAGCAGGATCCGTTCGGCGCGATCGCCGGTGTACTCGAGCCCGTTGAGCACGATGTCGAAGTCGCCGCGCTCGAGCGACGGCACCAGGTTCGACCAGTTGTACTGGACGAACCGCGCGTCGACGCCGAGCCGGCGCGCGATCGCGTGCGCGATGTCGACCTCGAAGCCGACGATCTTCGTCGGATCCGCCGGGTCCTCGTAGAGGTATGGCTCGCCGCCCTGCAGGTCGGCGCCCCAGGTCAAATAGCCGCGCTCGTGGATCGCCGCGAGCGTGCCGCCTCGATCGCCGCCGCCACAAGCGGCGATCGCCACCACGAGCAGGAGCGCACGTCGCACGGCGCCGAGTATGCAGGCCGGCTACTGCGGGAACAACGCGTCGGGGTCCCACTTCTTCGTGCGTGCGGACCGGGCTTCCTTCTTCGCCGGCCGCCGCGACTTCTTCGCAGCGGGCGCCGCCGGTTCCGCGGCGGCAGCCTCGCCCACCTCGACCGCAGTCTCGGCGACGGGCTCGGCGACCGCCTTGATTCGTGCGGCCGGCGCGACGCGGCGAACCCTGGGGCGCTCGAGCGGCTGCGGCGCGGTCGCGCGCGGGTGCACCGCCGCAGGTGCCGTGCTCGCGCGTGGACTCGCCGTACCGGGTCCGCTACGGACCAGGAACAACGAGGCTGCGGCGATCGCGACGGCTGCCACCGAGCCGGCGAGCCAGAGCCGGCGACCGCTCGCCAGCCGGTCGGTACGCGCCCGCGCCACCGCCGGCGTACCGACGACGACATGACCCGGCGCCCGCGTCGAGAGCGCGTGCAACGGCAACGTGGGCGACCGCACGGCAGCGGGCTGCACCGGACCGGTGATCGGGGAGCGGGCGACAACCGGGATCGCGAGATCGTCATCGCTGGCCTGCGGGATCGCGAGATCGTCGCCCACCGGCCGCATCGGCACGGTCGGTCTCGGTGGGGTGCGATCCCGCCGCTCGGAGTGAATGTCGGCCCGCCGCTGCACGTTCGGACTCGGCGTGAGCTGACGTGGCGGCAACGCCATGACGCGGTCGCGGGTCTGGCCCTCGGGCAACATCTCGATCTCGGGCTCGTTGTCGTCGTCCTCCTGCCAGGGCAGCGCCTTCGCGCCGAACTGCAGCTTCATGTAGTCGGCGAGCGCGGTCGCCGACGTGCGCATGCCGGTCGCGGTGGCGTACTCCTCGAGCGCGACGCGCAGATCATCCGCGCTCTGGTAGCGCTGCGCCGGATCGAGCGCGAGCGCCTTCATCATGATCGCCTCGAGCGCCGGCGGGAGGTCCTTGCGGAAGGTCGACGGCGGCTCGACCCTGCCGCCGACGATCCCCGACATCGTCATGAAGTCGTTGTCGCCGGCGAAGCACGGGCGCACCGTGACCAGCTCGTAGAGCACGATGCCGAGCGAGAACACGTCGCTGCGCCGATCGACCGGCTCGCAGTTGCACTGCTCCGGCGACATATAGGCGACCTTGCCCTTGAGCACACCCGACTGCGTCTGCTCGGCGCGATGCGCGGCGAGCGCGATGCCGAAGTCGGCGACCTTCACCGCGCCGTCGTAGCCGACGAGAATGTTCGCGGGCGATACGTCGCGATGCACGATGTGCAGCGGCGCGCCGTCGATGCCGCGCCGCTCGTGCGCGTGATGCAGGCCCGAGGCGGCCGCCATGATGATCGTGACGACGTGCTCGAGTGGAATCTGCTCGCCGCGCTGGCTCGCGCCGACGAGCAGCGTACGCACGTCCTCGCCGTGCACGTACTCCATCGCGAAGAAGTACTCGCCGCCCTGCTCGCCGATGTCGTTGACCTGGACGATGTTGTGGTGGTGCAACGACGCCGCGAGGCGCGCCTCGTCGAGGAACATCTTCACGTAGCGGGGCTCGTCGAGCAGATCGGGGTGGATCCGCTTGATCACGACGTGACGCTCGAAGCCCGCGATGCCGTCGGTGCGCGCGAGCAGCACGTCGGCCATTCCGCCGGCGGCGAGTCGCTTGACCACGTGGTACCTGCCGAGGTGCGTGGTCTGCGTCGCCGCGCGAAGGGTCACGCTTCCAAATTGTCCCTTCGTGAGAAGTCCGTCAAGTACCGAAAAGCATTGCCGAATGTAGGAGCTGTCAGCGCGTTTCTTTGTGTATTTCGCAGCACAACAATTCGCACGGCAGTAGAGTCTCACCATGGACCTCTCGCGCATGCTGGAGAAGTGCGTCCGCGATCAATGGTCGATCGACGACCTCGACTGGACGCTGCCGCCGCCGCGGCTCGCCCGCGACAAGGAGGAGGCAGTCGTCCAGTACTTCGTCGACATGGCCGGCATCGAGCTGCTCGCCGGGGCGCTGTTCGAGGTCCAGCGCGACAAGACCAAGGACCCGACACTCAAGAAGATCTTCGCGACGTTCGTCGCCGACGAGAAGCGTCACTCGGCGGTCGCCGCCCGGCTCGCCCGGCACTACGACGTCCACCACTACCGGGACTACGTCGAGAGCCCGTCCTTGACCGCGTTCCGGCCGCACTTTCTCGCCGTGGTCCGCAAGGCGTCTCCCGAGATCGCGAACGCCTACATCACCTCCGGTGAGCTCATCCTGGACGTCGCTCTGCTCCGCTCGCTCGATGACTACGTCGCCGACGAGATGAGCCACCGCGCGATGCACCTCATCAACCGTGACGAGTCGCGCCACATCGCGATCGACTTTCACATGACGGAGGTCTACTCGTCCGACGAGCACCTGGCCGAGCTGCGCCGGCGGCCGCGCCAGAGCGCACGGGACCTCGCGCGCAGCATTCGCACGGTCGTCACGATGATGTGGCACGCCAAGCCATTCCTTCGCGAGGTGTTCCTCTCGCCGATGGACCGCACCGACCCGTCGGGACGCCGCATCGACGAGGCGTTCAAGCGCATCCAGCTCGTGCTGCGCAAGCCCACCGTCGCGCGCCAGCCGTTCTCGCGCTTCATGATCGGCGCGCAGAACCTCTACAATCACCCGATCGCGGGCAGGCTGCTCGGACCGCTGCTCCTGCGCGCGCTGGGCGCCGAGGATCGCGCGGCGCGCTTTCTGTTCACGCGCGACGAGCTCGAGCGCAGCCAGCGGATGACCTTCGAGGAGCTCGCCGAAGAGGCCATGGCTGCTAAATATGCTTGATGGTCCCCGACGGCCTGCGTGCCCGCCTCGAGCAGCTGTTCCCGCGGGCCAGGATCGAGCGCATCACCGCTCTGCGTGACGACGAGACCGGCGGTGATGCGATGAAGGCGCTCGGCTACGGCAGGCCGTTGCGCATCGAGCTCGCCGACGAGGATGGCCGCCGCACGGTCGTGTTCCACACCGTGCGCCGCGACGACTTCGGACACGACCGCCGCGCCGATCGACTCGGCAACCTCGTGCTCGCGTACGACACGTTCGGCACGCTGCCGAACCACGTCCGTGCACTCGACGTCGGCGTCGTCCGCGGGGATGGCGAGCTGGTCTCGCTCGCCAGCACCGGCGAGCCGTACATGCTCACGACGTGGGCCGAGGGCGTGCTCTACGCCGACGAGCTGCGCCGGATCGCGATGGCCGGCAGCGCGACCGATCAGGACCTCGCGCACGCCGAGCGGCTCGCGAGCCTGTTGCTCGAGATCCACGCCGCACCCGGCTCGCATGCCGGCGCCTACACGCGCGCGATCCGAGACCTGCTCGGTCACGGCGAGGGCATCTTCGGTCTCGTCGATAGCTACGCGCCGGGTCCGCTGACGCCGCGGCTGCGCGCGATCGAGGAGGCGTGCCTGGCGTGGCGCTGGCAGTTGCGCGGCCACACCGAGCGGCTGCGCCGCACGCACGGCGATTGTCATCCGTTCAACATCGTGCTCGGCGACGACGTCTCTCTGCTCGACGCGAGCCGCGGTAGCGAAGGCGACCCTGCCGATGACGTCGCGTGCCTGACGATCAATTACCTGTTCTTCGGCGTCGGTCATCGCGGCTGGGCGAGCGGGCTCGGCCGGCTGTGGGACACGTTCTGGCAGACCTACCTCGCCGGCGATCGGGTCGACGTGCTCGCCGCGGTCGCGCCGTTCTACGCGTGGCGCGCGCTCGTGCTCGCCAGCCCGACGTGGTACCCGAACCTCACCGACATCGATCGCGACCGCATCCTCGCGTTCGCCGAGCGCGTACTCGCGGCCGAGCGTTTCGATCCCGCGTGGGGTCGCGAGGCGATGGCATGAGCGGCGTGGTTGCCTGGTTCACCGGGTTGCCGTCCTCCGGCAAGTCGACGCTCGCCGCCGAGGTCGCCGGAGAGCTGCGCCTGCGCGGCATCATCGCGGTCATGCTCGACAGCGACGAGGTGCGCAAGGCGCTCGTCCCGTCCCCCGGCTACGACGATGACTCGCGCGCCGCGCTGTACGCGACGCTCGCGCGGCTCGCGATGCTGCTCGCCCGTCAGGGACACGTCGTGCTCGTGCCGGCGACCGCGCACCGGCGGGTGTTCCGTGCCGACGCACGCGCGATCGCGCCGCAGTTCCTCGAGATCTTCGTCGATACGCCGCTCGAGGAGTGCAGGCGCCGGGACGCGAAGGGCCTCTACGCGGCCGGCGACGCGCAGGTACCCGGCGTCGGTGTCGCGTACGAGCCGCCGCTCGCCCCCGAGATCATCGCGCACCCCGACGACGACGACATCGCGACCGGGATCGCGCAGCGGATCGCCGACCTCGCCGATTGAGCTCGCACGCTGCGACGCCGTGCGACGTCTCTGCGACGAGCCGGCTCGCGCGCTAACCTGCTCCGCCGTGGCCCGCACGCGCACCGAGCTCGTGGTCGCGATCTGGAGCGCGATCACGTTCGGCGCGCTGCTCGCGAGCATCATGGTCTCGCGCCCGATGCGCGACGCGTTCGCGCTCTCGGGCGACCTCGACCACATCCCGTGGCTGTTCACCGGGACGTTCGCCGCGTTTCTGATCGTCGTCCCGATCTGGGGCGCCGCGGTCACGACCAGTCCGCGCCGGATCGTGCCGCGCGCGTTCCACCTGTTCGCGGGCTGTGCGCTCGTGTTCTACGCGCTGATGCGCGGCGGCGCCGCGCCGGTGGCGACCGGCTACGCGTTCTACATCTGGTCCGCCGTCTTCAACATGCTCGTCGTGTCGGCGTTCTGGAGCCTGCTCGCCGATCTGTTCGACCCGGCCACCGCGAAGAAGCTCTACGGCCCGATCAGCGCGGGCGGCACGATCGGCGCGATCATCGGCCCGGCGATCACGCGCCTGTCGCTCGAGTACATCGACATCGCCGACCTGTTCGTGCTGATCGCGGTCTTCCTCGAGCTCGCGGTGATCGGCGTCCACCAGGTCCGCCGCCACGGCGCGCAGCTGATCGCGGCCGGCAGCCACGACAAGCCATTGCGGGCCAACCCGCTCGGCGGGCTCTCGCAGCTGACGAAGAACCGCTACCTGATGGCGATCGCCGGCTTCGTGCTGTGCTCGTCGACGGCCGCGACGTTCGTCTACCTCGCGCAGGCGGAGATCGTGCACGCCGCCCTGCCCGACCGGCACGCGCAGACCGAGTTCTTCGCGTCGCTCGACGTGTGGACGCAGGTCGCCACGCTCGTCCTCCAGCTCTTGATCGCGCGCCCGCTGCTGTCCTGGCTCGGGCCGGGTCTCGTGCTGTGCCTGCTGCCGCTCGCGCAAGGCACCGCGATCGCCGTGCTCGCGATCGCACCGAGCCTGGCCGCGATCGCGATCATCCAGGTCACGAACCGCACGATCCAGCACGGGCTCAATCGCCCGGCGCGCGAGCTGCTGTTCACCGTGGTCAGCCGCGACGACAAGTACCGGGCCAAGAACGTGATCGATACGCTCGTGCTCCGGTTCGGCGACTTCGGCGCGTCGTGGATCCGCACCGGCCTGGTCGCCGCCAGTGCCGGCACCGCGGTGATCGCCATCGTCGCGCTACCGCTCGCGCTGGGCTGGCTCGTGCTCGCGCTCGTCCTCGGCGCCGGATTCCGCCGGCGCGCAACCGCCAAGGAGATGCCATGATCCTCGATCGCCGTCGTTTCATGTTCGGTTCGCTCGCCGCCGCCGCCGCCGCCGGGTGCGGCTCGCACGGCGCCTCGTCGCAGACGTCCGCTGCCGCGAGGGCGGCCGAGCCGCCGAAGAAGAAGTCGATCCTCATCCTCGGCGGCACCGGTTTCATCGGCCCGCACATCATCGAGGCGGCGCTCGCGCGCGGGCATGCGATGACGATGTTCAACCGCGGCAAGACGCACCCGGAGCTGTTCCCCGACGTCGAGAAGCTCCGCGGCGACCGCGATGGCAAGCTCGACGCGCTGAACGGCCGCACGTGGGATGCGGTGATCGACACGTCGGGCTACGTGCCGCGGATCGTGAAGATGTCGGCCGAGCTGCTCGCGCCGAGCGTCAAGCAGTACATCTTCGTGTCGAGCATCTCGGCCTACGCGCAGGGCGCGCCGGCCGGGGCCGACGAGACCGCGCCGCTCGAGAAGCTGCTCGATCCAACGTCGGAGGACATCCGCGGCAACGACTTCAAGAACTACGGCGCGCTCAAGGCACTCTCCGAGCAGGCCGCCGAGGCGGCGATGCCCGGCCGCGTCGCGAACCTCCGGCCCGGCCTGATCGTCGGCCCCGGCGACATGACCGGTCGGTTCACGCACTGGCCCTGGCGGCTCTCCGAGGGCGGCGAGGTGCTGTGCCCGGGCGACGGCTCGACGCCGGTGCAGTTCATCGACGGCCGCGACCTCGCCGCATGGATCATCCACCTCGCCGAGACGAGCACGGTCGGCACGATGAACGCGCTCGGTCCGGCGAGCCCGATCACGATGAAGCAGGTGATCGCCGCGTGCAATGAAGCCGGCGGCAACCGGGCGACACCGGTGTGGGTCGACTGGGCATTCCTGCAGAAGTTCGACGTCGCGCCGTGGATGGAGATGCCGATGTGGGTCCCGACCGAGGAGGATCCCGGGTTCGGCACGATCTCGAACGCGCGCGCTCTCGCGGCCGGCATCCGCTTCCGGCCGGTCGGCGAGACCGCGAAGGATACGCTCGGCTGGCTCGCGAGCTTGCCCGAGGAGCAGCGCGTGAAGGTCCGCAGCTCGGGGATCGCGCGCGACAAGGAGGACACGATCCTCGCCGCCTGGAAGGCGGTGAAGGCCGGCTGATCGGCTCAGCGCACGAGCGTGCCGTGACCGTGATCTTCGTCGGGCGGCGGCGTCACGCCCGGCGCCGCGGTCACCGGATAGCCGCGGCGGTGCCACTCGAGGACGCCCTCGTCGAGCACGAGCGCGCGGTCGTGCCCCTGCTTCCACAGCTCGTCGACGACGATGCCCGACAGGTGATGCGGGCACGCGCAGTACGCGATCACCCAGACGTCCTTCGGGATCTCCTTCAGTCGCTGCATGTCGTGGTACGGGATCGAGACCGCACCGGCGATGTGGACGCGCATCCAGTCCGACGGCGGCCGCGCGTCGATGATGACCATGCGACGCTTGTCGGCGAGGGCCTTGCGGACCTCGTCGACCGACACGTAGCGCGGGTGATCGCTGCCTGGATCCGAGCGCAGCTTGCGCCACACCGGCGCCTTGCCCCTCGGGCTCAGGACCAGCGGCTCCTTGCCGGTCGGCGGCGGCAGGTGGGCGAGCTCGGGCGGCTTGCCGAGCGTGCGCACGTACGCGACCACGTCGTCGATGTCCTGCGCGGCCAGCTTGTCCTTGAATGACTCCATCGGGGTGCCGGGCCGACCGGCCACGACCGCGTAGCGGAGGAACGCGTCGCTCGCGACGCCGAGGAACTGGGCGTTCGCGAGGTGCACCGCGCTGACCCGCGTCGATGCGTCGCCGTGGCACTTCTTGCAATCGCGGTCGTAGATCGGCTTGCCGCGTGCCGCGCTGCCCGTCGACGCGGCGGTACCGAGCGGCAACGCCTCGCTGCCGTGACCGCGCAAGAACGCGACGATCCGATCGATCGACGCCTTGTCGAGCGGCCCTCCGACCTCGCGCGCGTAGCCGGCCATCGACGTGCCCGGCCGGCCGACCGCGATCGAGCGGTGGAGGTAGCCGTCGGTCGCGCTCTCGAGGAACGTGCGATTGACGAGCGACGGCGCGTTGTCGGCCTTGTAGCCCTTCGCATCCGGGCCGTGGCACTGCGCGCACAGCGTCTTGTAGAGCGCCGCACCGGCGAGGGTCGCGAGATCGGCGTCGGCCGTCGCCGCATCGCGCGGCGTGACC
>DAIRFU010000504.1:0-5356 GCA_036794935.1 Kofleriaceae bacterium
GTCGGCACGGTGATGGATATCTTCTCGGCGATCGTCGTCGTGCTGCCGCTGATCGCTCCGATCGCGAAGGCGTACGGCATCGACCCGTATCACCTCGGCGTCATCTTCCTGCTCAACCTCGAGGTCGGCTACCTGCACCCGCCGGTCGGCCTCAACCTGTTCATCACGAGCGTGAAGTTCCAGCGCCCGATCACCGAGGTGATGTGGGCGACGATCCCGTTCCTCGTCACCATGATCGCCGCGCTGCTCGTCATCACGTACGTGCCGGCCCTGACGATCGTGCCCGAGCCCGAACGCAGGGCGCCGATCTCGAACCTCGTCATGATCGTCCACACCGGCGCCGAGGAAGCGCAGGTCAGCATGAAGGAGATCACGCTCGTCGATGCCGAGGGCGCGACCTTGCTCAAGGACGGCAAACCAGTGAGCCGCAAGTTCATCGACTGCTCGAAGATCGAGGACGAGATCCAGCGCAGCGTGTGTCAGGGCCTGTTCTTCGACGTCACGACGTGCATCCCCGATGCGAAGGCGATCACGCCCGAGCAGCAGAAGTGCGCGAACGAGGCGATCGCGAGCTGGGTCGTGTCGAACCTCAACTCGGATCCGCTCGATCTCGAGAAGGCCATCGTCACCGTCCCCGAGGTGCCGCTCGCCGACGAGGACGGCAACCCGGTCAAGGACGACAAGGGTACGCAGGTCATCAAGAAGTTCGCGAGCTGCAACCCGCTGACCGGCACCGAGCGCGAGATCTGCCGCTCGCTGTTCATCGAGGTGTCGAGCTGTCACATCCAGCCGCACGACTGCGACGCGGATGCGCCGCCGGAGTGCAAGACCGAGGCGATCACGAGCTGCGTGAACGACGCGATCGCTTCCTGGGTCGACGAGCACCCCGAGGAATCCAAGCAGCCGTGAGTTGATGAACACCACGCTCGCGCTGCTGAAGACCCTGCGCCCGCAGCAGTGGGTCAAGAACCTGTTCGTCGCAGCGGCGCTGGTGTTCTCGCGCCATCTGACGAACCCCGAGTACGTGGTGCGCACCGCCATCGCGGTGCTCGCGTTCTGCCTGCTCTCGGGCGCCGTGTACGCGTTCAACGACGTCCGCGACGTCGCCGGCGACCGCGCCCACCCGACGAAGCGGCACCGGCCGATCGCATCGGGCGCGCTGTCCGAGCGCGCGGCGCTCACCGCCTCGATCGTGCTCGCGCTCGTCGCGCTCGGTGGCTGCTTCGTGCTGTCGTGGAAGCTCGCCGCGATCGCCGCGCTCTACCTCGCGCAGAACGTCGCCTACAGCGTCAAGCTCAAGCAGATCGCGTTCATCGACGTCGGGGTGATCGCGACCGGCTTCCTGCTCCGCGTGCTCGCCGGCGCCGCCGCGATCGACGTGCCGGCCTCCGGCTGGCTGCTCGTCTGCACGGCGTTGCTCGCGACATTCCTCGGCCTCGGCAAGCGCGCCCACGAGCTCGCGTGGGCGGAGCGGACCGGCCAGGCCCACGAGACCCGCGCGTCGCTCGCCGGCTACCGCATCCCGGTCGTGCGCGCGGCGATGTTCGCGATCGGCCTCGCCACCTGCATCGCGTACCTCGCGTACACCGTCGACCCGCACACGGTCACGTACTTCCACACCGACGAGCTGCCCTACTCCTCGCCGTTCGTGCTGCTCGGGATCCTGCGCTTCCTCTCGCTCGCGCTCTGGTACCCCAAGGACGAGTCGCCGACCGAGGCCATGCTCAAGGACCCGTGGTTCCTGCTCAACCTGGCGGGTGCCGGCGCGACCGTGCTCTACATCATCTATCGCTGATCTCTACGTGCTTGACCATGGTCATGGCCGTGGTCATAGTGGGGCATGGACCGGGTTTCCAAGGGAGTGCTCAAGGCCAAGATGCTCGAGTACCTCCGCAAGGTGGAGGAGACGGGCGAGGAGCTGATCGTCACGGACAACAACGTACCCGTGGTCCGGATCGTGCCATTCAAGCAGCCACGGCCGGCGAGCGAGATCTTCGGCGACGTCCGCAACCGGGTCATCTATCGCGAGGACATCCTCGCGCCGACGGCCGACGAGTGGCCGGAATCGTGATCGTGCTCGATACGCACGCCCTCCTGTGGTGGGCGCTCGATCCCGATCAGCTCTCGCCTGCGGCCATCACCGCGCTCGCCGAGATGGAACGGCACGGTGGGTTCGCGAGCTCCATCTCGATCTGGGAGCTCGGAGTCAAGGTGAAGCGCGGCAAGCTCGAGCTTGGTATCGCGGTCGAGGAGCTCGCGCGGCGGCTCGAACGCAGCGCTGCCGTCGAGCTCGTGCCCGTCGATACGACGATCTGGTTGCGGAGCCTCGCGCTCGACTGGGACCACCGCGATCCGGCCGACCGCGTCATCGTGGCGACCGCGCAGCTCCACGGCCTGCCTCTGCTGACGAAGGACGAAACGATCCGGGCCGCAGGGCTGGTCAGCACCATCTGGTGACGCTCGGCGCCGGCGACAGGTCGCGACTCACGCGCGGGCCAAGATTGTGCGGTACAAGAGCGGCGTGTCGGATCCCAACGAGCCGGCGATCGCCAGGCGCAAGGCGGACCACCTCGAGGTCGCGGCCTCCGGGCGCGCCGACTTCGCGCGCTCGACGCTGCTCGAGCACGTCCACCTCGTGCACCAGGCGCTGCCCGAGCTCGCGATCGACGACATCGACCTCACCACCGAGCTGATCGGCAAGCGGCTCGCCGCGCCGCTCGTGATCACGGGCATGACGGGCGGCACCGCGGAGGCGGCCGCGGTCAACCGCGACCTCGCGAGGGCGGCGCAGGCGGCGGGCGTCGCGCTCGGGCTGGGCTCACAGCGCGCGATGGCCGAGCACCCGGAGCTGGCGGCGAGCTATCAGGTCCGCGATGTCGCGCCCGACCTCGTCCTGTTCGGCAACGTCGGCGCGGTGCAGCTCCTGGCGATGGGCACGGCGAAGGTCTGCGAGCTCGGCAAGGCGATCGGCGCCGACGCGATGTGCGTCCACCTCAACGCGGGCCAGGAGCTGATCCAGGAGCACGGCGACCGCGACTTCCGCGGTCTCGTCGACGCGATCGCGCGGCTCGTCGATGCGTCGGCACTGCCGGTGATCGTCAAGGAGACGGGGTGCGGGCTGTCGCCGCAGGCCGCACGCGCACTCGTCGGCGCCGGCGTGCACACCGTCGACGTCGCCGGTGCGGGCGGCACGAGCTGGGTCGCCGTCGAGGCGGTGCGCGCCGCAGACGGCAGCGAGTCCGCCGCGCTCGGCACCGAGCTGTGGGACTGGGGGCTGCCGACGGCCGTCTCGGTCACCGCGTGCGTGCGCGCCGGTCTCGCCACGATCGCCTCGGGCGGGCTGCGCTCCGGCTACGACGTCGCGCGCGCGCTCGCGCTCGGCGCCGGCGCCGGCGGGATGGCCGCGCCGATGCTGCGCGCGCAGCGCGCCGGCGGCACCGAGGCGGTGACCGCGATGATCGATCGCGTGACGCGCGCGATCCGCGCGGTGTGCCTGCTCACGGCGAGCCGCACGGCCGCCGATCTCGCGCGTGCACCGAAGCACCTCGGCGCGCCGCTACGGGCGTTCCTCGACGATCTCGGCATCCACACGACGTAGATTTCCGGCGTAGAGTCACGAGCTGTCGATGAGTCACATCGGTCTTGGCAAGATCATCCTCCTCGGCGAGCACGCGGTCGTGTACGGGTTCCCGGCGCTCGCCGCCGCGCTCGATCGCGGCGTGTCGATCGCCGCCGTGCCGACGCCGGCCGGCGGACCGCTGCGCGTCGACGTGCCGTCCTGGAACCTGCGCCTCACCGCCGACGACGACCACTCGTTCGCGCGCGGCCTCTGCGCGATCGCCGATGCCGTCGGCCTCGGCCGGCCACCGCTGACGCTGGTCGGCGACGCCCAGATTCCGCCCGGTGCCGGGCTCGGCGCGTCGGCCGCGTTCGCGGTCGCGATCTCGCGCGCGCTGCTCGCGCACCTGAAGAAGCCCGCCGACGCGGCAGCGGTGATCGCGGCCGCGAACGCGAGCGAGAGCGTGATGCACGGCAAGGCGAGCGGCGTCGACGTCGCGCTCGCCGTCCACGGCGGCATCGGCGTGTTCCGCAAGTCGACCGGCCTGCGCAAGATCACGCTTCGCGGCCAGCGATCTGAAATTCGGCCGTTGCGCGTCCTCGTCGGACCGAGCGGCGCGCCGCGCTCGACCGCGGCGATGGTCGACCGGGTCGCGACCGCGACCTCCGGCAGCGTCGACGACGCTCGCCTGCGCGAGCTCGGCAGCCTCGCCGATACCGGCACCGCCTCGCTGCTCGCGGGCGAGCTCGCTGCCCTCGGCAACGACATGAACCGCGCGCACGAGCTGCTCGCCGGCCTCGGCGTGTCGACACCGCTCCTCGATGGCCTCTGCGACGTCGCGCGCCGGCACGGCGCCTGGGGCGCCAAGCTCACCGGCGCGGGTGGCGGCGGCTCGGTGATCGCGATCGCGCCGCGCGACCGCGAGGCCGACATCCTCGCCGCGTGGAAGGCCGCGAGCGTGCACGGCTTCGTCGCCACGGTCGGCAGGCGCTGAGACGTCAGATAGACTTCTCACATGGCAACGAGCACTGACGAGCAAATGCCCACGCCCGTGCGCATCGTTCGCTCCGGGCGCTTCGCCGTGGCCCATGCGACGCAGTCAATCCCGAGCCTGACGACAGCGGTGGTCGAGCAGACGCGCGAACAGCTCCGAGCCGAGCGCATCGCATGGCCGAGCAAGCGCCCACGCTGACGATCTGCAGATCTGCCGCCCGATCTGGTACGAACTGGCGTGCCCGATCCGTCAAGCCTCGATCGCGCCGGGCTCACCGGCTCGCAGGTCACCGCGCGCGCGTGCGCGAACATCGCGCTCGTCAAGTACTGGGGCAAGCGCGACGCCGCCCTCAACCTGCCGGCGGCGGGTAGCCTGTCCCTCACGCTCGCCGCCCTCGTCACCGAGACGACCGTCGTGTTCGATCCGGCGCTGGGCGAGGATCAGCTCGTGCTCGACGGCGCCGCCGCGCCGGCGGCCCGGGTCGGCCCGTTCCTCGATCTCGTGCGCGAGCGCGCGCGGCTGACCACGCGCGCGAAGGTGGTCTCGCGCAACCAGTTCCCGACCGCGTCGGGCCTCGCGTCGTCGGCGTCGGGTTTCGCGGCACTCGCGGTCGCGGCCTCGCGCGCGGCCGGTCTCGACCTCGACGCGCACGAGCTGTCGATCCTCGCGCGGCGCGGCTCGGGCTCGGCGGCGCGGTCGATCTTCGGCGGCTTCGTGCGCATGGACGCCGGCACGCGCCCCGATGGTAGCGACGCGTTCGCGACGCCGATCGAGAGCCCGCTCGCCGGGACCGTGCGCATGGT
>DAIRFU010000505.1:0-5351 GCA_036794935.1 Kofleriaceae bacterium
GCGGCAGCGGCCGCGTTCGGGAAGAACGGGGTCATCCAGATCTGCGGCCGGTGCGCGCCGACGAGGCGGACCCCGAAGTCGCGCGTGCTCGAGACGGTGACCCAGTACATGGGCTCGCTCGCCGTACCGAGCGTCTGCTGGAACGGCGCCCAGCGGCCCCACGAGTTGGTGAGCCCGAGGCCCTGGTTCGCGTTCGCGAGCTCGACCGCGGTGCCACCGTCGGCCTTGATCACCCACAGCGACGCGTTGCCGTTGTTGTACGTCGCACCGGCCGCGGCCCGGTTGAACAGCACCCACTGACCATCCGGCGACAGTGACGGGTAGTAGTTGTTGTTCGTGTCGGCGACGAGCAGCTGCTCGGGCCCGAACGTGTTGGTCGCCGCGTCGAAGGTGCGGATGAAGACCTTGCCGCCGTTGAAGCTCCAGTCACTGCCGGTGTTGTCCTTCTGGACGTAGACGAGCTTGGTGCCATCGACGGACAGGTCGGGGTGCGTGACGTAGCCGGAGGCCGGCATCGTCGTCAGCACCGCCTGCGTCGCGTAGTCGAGCACGGTGAGCGTCCCGTTCTGGACGGCGAGGAACTTGTTGCCATCGGGCGTGAACGCGCCGAAGTTCCAGCCGCGCGTCGAGGCCTGCGTCGCCTTGGTCGCGACGTCGAGCAGCGTGGCCGCGCCGTTGCCGCCGTCGTAGGTGATCGCCATCTTGGTGCCGTCGCGCGAGAGCACGTGACACGCGACGCAGCGCCCGCTGGTCTGCGCGGTGGTCATGAACTCCTCGGCCGGCTCGCCGGGGTTCGCCATGTCGTGGCGAAAGATGCCGTACGGGCCGTTCTGCGCGGTCGCCGCCCAGTAGTAGAGGCCGCCGAGCATCTCCTCGTTCGAGAGCTTCACGATCTGCGGCGTCGCGGTGCCGATCACGGTCGGGTTCGCCGAGTCGACGCCCCGCACCTGATACGAGACGGTCGGCTCGTTGCCGACGGCCACCGTCCACTCCGCGGCGAGGAACGCGAGCCACGAGCCGTTCGCGACCGTGCCGTTGCCACCCGGCACGATCACGCGGACGTCGGCGAACTCGGTCTTCAACGAGACCTCGAACACGTTGTTGACGGTATCGGTCCAGTGCACCTCGAAGTCACCGAGGTTGCGCGGCATCACGACATCGGCGGGCGGATACACGATCGTCGGCGCGCGCGCCGGATCCTCGGGGTTGTTCGAGAACCAGTCGGCGGCATCGGGAGGCAGCGCCGGATCGACGCGGATCTCCTTCAGCCGGATGATCACCTGCGCCTCGGCGACCTTGTCCGTGAACGTCGCGAACACCTGCGTCTTGCCGGCGCCGTGCGCGGTCAGCGTGTTGCCGGTGAACGCGCCGAAGCCGCTGTTGATCGAGAAGCTGACCTCGGAGGTGACGTCGCGCGTTTCACCGTCGGGATACGTGAGCGTGGCGGTGAAGCTCTCGGTCGGCTGGACGCCGTTCTCGATCAACAGCTCGCTCGTCGGTGGATCGACCGACAGCGTGGCGGCCGCATCATCGTGCGTGTCGTCCCCCGGCGAACCACAACCGAACACGAGCAGCGCGGACAGCACGAAGACGTGACCCCTCATCATGCGTTCGATTTACGCACAGCCGTATGCCCGCGAGAAGATGCCAAAATTTGTCGCTCCACTGGGGACAAGTGACCCCGCGTGGTACTCAACGCCAGGTGAGGACCCTGACCTCCGTGCTCGGCAACAGCCAGCGCCTCGACGGCGGCGCGATGTTCGGCAACGCGCCCAAGGGCATGTGGGAAAAGTGGATTCCGGCGGACGACCGCAACCGGATCCCGCTCGCGTGCCGGTGCCTCGTCGTGCGCGACGGCGACCGCGTGATCCTGCTCGAATCGGGAATCGGCGCGTTCTTCCCTCCGGAATTACGTGAGCGCTATGGCGTTGTCGAGGACCACCACGTGCTGCTCGAGTCACTCGCCGCCGCCGGCATCCAGCCCGCCGACGTCGACGTGATCGTGCTCTCGCACCTGCACTTCGACCACGCCGGCGGCGTGCTCGATGCCTGGCAGCCCGGCCGCACCCCGTCGCTCGTGTTCCCGAACGCGACCTATGTCGTCGGTGCCGAGGCGTGGCAGCGCGCGATCCAGCCGCACGCACGCGACCGCGCGTCGTTCATCCCGGGCCTGACCGAGCTGCTCTCGGGCACGGACCGGCTCGAGCTAGCGACCGACGCCACCTCCGAGGTGCTCGGCCCCGGCTTCACGTTCCATCGCAGCTCGGGGCACACGCCCGGCCTCCTGCTCACCGAGATCGCGATGCCGGCCGGGCCCGTCGTCTTCGCCGCCGACCTGATCCCGGGCAAGGCGTGGGTCCACCTGCCGATCACGATGGGCTACGACCGCTACCCCGAGATGCTGATCGACGAGAAGGCACGCCTGCTCGGCGATCTCATCGAGCGCCGTGGCCGGCTGTTCTTCACGCACGATCCGAACATCGCGATGGGCACGGTCGCCAAGGACGAGCGCGGTCGGTTTCACGTGGTCGACGAGCAGGTCACGCTCACGAACGCGAGCTGACGCGCAGATTTCACGTGTGGGGCGTCCCCCTACCGGCGGATCGGAGCGAAGGAGCGCCTGCGCCCCTGCCCGAGCCCAGGGGACCTGTGTGACCATCAGCGCCATGTCCAGGTGGGCCTGGCTCGTAGTGGTCGCGTTCGGGTGTGGCCATGCGGCTCCGGCACCGCCTGGCCATGGCACCGCCGCGGCGAGTGGGACGCCGGATGCAGCCGTCGATGCGCCGCTCGCGCTCGAGGACGATCTGCCGCGGCTCGCCGAACGTGCGGTCGCGCTCTACACCGACTGGAAGGCCGCACTCGACGAGGCCGGCACCGACTGCGCGGCCGCCGCCGCGAGGCTGAACGCGCTCGCCGATCGGAACGCCGACGTCATCGCGGCGAACCACAAGCTCTACCGGGGCTCGCGCGCGAAGGTCACCAAGTTCCGCGCCGAGCTCGAGAAGCATCAGGCCGAGCTCGACGCCGCGGCCAAGGCGATCGCCGAGGCACCCGCGATGACCGCGTGCTCGGCCGACGACGCGTTCGCGCGCGCGCTCGACCGGCTCGGTGGTGAAGGATGAGAGCGCGCAGCTGGACGATCGGGATCGTGCTCGCGATCGTGAGCGTCGGCGTCGTGCCGATCACGATCGCCACCGCGCAGCCGCTCTCGCCACTGGCACCGGCGACCGGCTCCGACCACGACCGCATCCCTGCCCCGATCGGCCCACCCGCGCCCGCCGCGCAGTCGCCGGTGACCGCCGTCGCCGAACCGGCGCCCCTGCCATCGACCGCTCCGGCCGCCGCCCCCGCGCAGGCCCACACGACCGAGGCGACGAAGGAAAACACGCTGTTCGCGATCAAGGTGATCGGCGGGCTCTGCGTGCTGCTCGCGCTGGCCTACCTCGGTGGCCACCGCAAGGTGGTCCGGTTCCAGGAGCGGCTCGGCATCAGCGGCGCGATCACCGCCGGGTTCCCGTTCGTCGCACTCGGCGTGATCGCGAGCCATCCCTCGGTCGGCATCCTCAGCGCCGACATCGTCGACCGGCTGCGCCCGATCCTCCACTTCGGCCTCGGCTGGCTCGGCTTCATCATCGGCGCGCAGCTCGACATCCGCGTGCTCGATCGCGTGCCGAAGGGCACCGCGTATCTGATCTTCGTCGAGGCGCTCGGCCCGTTCGCGATCACGGCGGGCGGCTGCGGCACGGTCATGGTCGCGTTCGGGATGTCGATCGCGGATCCCGCGCTGTGGCGCGACATGATCCTGCTCGGCACCGCGGCGGCGATGACCGCGCCCCGCACGTTCCGCGGCTTCGCGAACCGCACCTGGCACGAGGGCCGCGGCGTCGATGTCCTGCTCGGCCAGCTCGACGAGATGGTCGGCGTGATCGGCCTCGTGTTCATCACCGCGTACTTCCGCGACGACATCAACACCACCTGGCACCTGCCCCAGACCGCGTGGGTGTTCGTCTCGCTCGGCCTCGGGGTCGCGATCGGCGTGCTGATCTTCGCGATGATCCGGGTGCCGTCATCGAACGCGGAGTTCCTCGCGATCGTGCTCGGCGGTGTCGCGTTCGCGTCGGGGCTCGCCGGCTACCTGCGGCTCTCGCCGATCGCGATCTGCTTCATCGCCGGCGTGCTCGTCACCAACTTCCCGAACGAGCAGCGCGAGAGCGTGTTCAAGATCCTCCATCACCTCGAGCGGCCGGTGCACCTGCTGTTCCTGATGATCCTCGGCGCCGTCTGGAACGTCGCCGACTGGCGCGGCTGGGCGCTGGTGCCGCTGTTCGTCGCCGGCCGCGTGCTCGGCAAGTGGAGCGGCGTGATGGCCGCCAAGACCGCGGTCGGTGGCTTCTTGCCGGCGAGCTTCGCCGACCAGCGCAGCTGGGTGACCCCGCTGTCGGGCCTGTCGATCGCGCTCGTGATCAGCGTCCAGGCGCTCTACCACGACCAGGGCCTGCGCTGGATCGTCACCGCGGTGATCGGCGGCTCGCTCCTCACCGAGCTCCTGATCTCGCGCAGCGGCGGCGACGACGAGCCCGCGGAACCAGAAGGCCCCCGATGATCCATGTGCTGCTCCTGCTCGCGGTCGGCGGCATGATGCATGCCGCGCGCAGCTTCACGACGGACACGGCGCTCGCGGGCACCGAGCTCGCGTTCGGCTTCCTGATGCTCGCGGCGTTCTTCACCGCGAAGATCGTCAGCAAGATCGGGTTCCCCAAGCTCACCGGCTACCTGCTCGTGGGCGTGATCGCCGGGCCGTACGTGCTCGGCTTCGTGACCTCCGACATGAGCGTCTCGCTCAAGGTCGTGAGCAACACCGCGACCGCGATCATCGCGCTCGAGGCTGGCTCCGAGCTCCAGCTGTCCCGGATCAAGCCGATCCTGCGCACGCTGCGCAGCATGACGTTCTTCGCCGTGATCGGCGCGATGCTCGCGATCACGGGCGCGCTGTTCCTGATGCGGCCGCTGCTCCCCTACATCTTCGGCTCGATGGACACGACGCAGAGCCTCGTCGTGTGCGCCGCGATCGGCGTGGCGCTGTCCGCGCAGTCGCCCGCGGTCGTGATGGCCCTGCTCGCCGAGACGCGCGCCGAGGGCCCGCTCAGCAACGTGATCCTCGCGTCCGTCGTGGTCGCCGACCTGTGCGTCATCGTCGTGTTCTCGGTCGTGCTCGCGATCACCGGCGCGGTGATCGGCGGCAGCGTCGACGTCGTCGGCACCGCGCTGTCGGTCGCGTGGGAGCTGTTCGGCTCGATGGTGTTCGGCGTCCTGCTCGGCATGCTGATCGGCCAGTACCTGCGCTCGGTCGA
>DAIRFU010000506.1:0-5348 GCA_036794935.1 Kofleriaceae bacterium
GCCAGCGCCCGAGATCGATCAGGTGGCAGCGCTCGCTGCAGAACGGCCACAGCTTGTTGGCTTGCTTCACCGCCTCGCCGCGGCACGTCGGACAGGTTCCCTTGGTCATAGCCCGAGAGCGTTCGAGCGCGCGTCGAGGTAGGCGCGCGAGATGTGGAGCTCGGCCGCGGCGGCATCGCGGTCGCCGGCGTGACGGCCGAGCGCGGCGACGATCGCATCGGCCTCCGCCACGTCGACGACGTCGCGCAGCGGCCGGGTCGCGTTGATCGGCGAGCCTGCGACGCGCGACGACACCATCGAGCCGGTCAGCTCCTGGGCGTCGCCGGCGAGCACGAGCATGCGCTCCATCTCGTTCTCGAGCTCGCGGATGTTGCCGGGCCACTGATAGGCGACGAGGCGCGCGAGCGCACTCTGCGACAGCTTCGGCGCGGGGCCGGGACTGCGCCAGTGCTTGGCGATGAAGTGCATCGCGAGCCGCGGGATATCGGCGACGCGCTCGCGGAGCGGCGGTACCGTGATCTTGAGGACGTTGACCCGGTAGAACAGGTCCTCGCGGAACTGCTTGTGCTGGACCATCGTCGCGAGGTCCTTGTGCGACGCCGCGATGATACGGACGTCGACCTTGACCGGCTTCGTGCCACCGACGGGCATGAACGTGCCCTCCTGGAGCACGCGCAGGAGCTTGACCTGCAGCGCGGCAGACATATCGCCGATCTCGTCGAGGAAGAACGTACCGCCGTCGGCGGTCTCGAACAGGCCCTTCTGATCCTTGACCGCGCCGGTGAACGCGCCGCGGACGTGACCGAACAGCGCGCTCTCGAGCAAGTTGTCGTTGAACGCGGAGCAGTTCTGGACGACGAACGGCTTCTTGCCGCGCGGGCCGTGATAGTGGATCGCGCGCGCGATCAGCTCCTTGCCGGTGCCGCTCTCGCCCTGGACGAGCACCGTCGCCTCGCTCCTGACGACCTTGACGAGCAGCTTGACGACCTCGCGGACCGCGGGCGCATCGCCGACGATCTCGTTGAACGGGTGCGTCCACGTGGTCGGCGCGATCGTCGCCGGCTGCGCGCGCTCGACGGCGGCTGCCGCCGACGCGACCAGATCGCGCACGCGCCCGACGTCGGCCTCGGAGAGCTCGGGCGCCTTGGCCGCGAGCGCCGCGGCCTCCTCCGTCGCGCCGGTCGCACTCGCGATCGCGGCCTCGACCTCGCTCGCCGCACCGGCGCGGCCGCCGCTCGCGTACACGATACCGGCGAGCCCGTCGGTGTCGCGCACCGGCGCCGCGACGATCGTGAGCTGTGCGTGGCAGCGCTGCACGATCGCGCCGCCATCGCGCCGGCCCGCGAGCGTGGCCGCGACTTCTTTCATCGCACCGGCGCACCTCCCCGCAGGAAGCGCCTGGAGCGTGGCGCACGCGGCATGCGAGGTTCGCTCGTAGCCGCTCCCGTCACCGGCCGCGTAGCCGAGCTCGAGCCCGTACCACCGCCGCAGCAGATCGCGGGCAAGAGTCACCTCGGGCAACGTGTCAAACGTGCGTACCACCGGCGCCGACTATAGCGGGGATTACCCGGTCGTCCATCGCTCGGGGGCGACCTCGCGCGCACGGCCTTCACCTACGAGCTTGTCGAGATGCGCGCGCAGCACGCGCTGCGCGAGCGGCCACAGCGGCCGCGGCGTGTCGGCGTAGGCCGACGGCATCAGCTCGGCGAGTCCCGCACCGCCGAGGACCGCGGTGTCCGCATGTGCCGCGAGCGCGGCGAGCACGCGCTCCTCGCGCATCGTGCGGTGATGGATGTACTCGCGCAGCTTGGCGGGCCCGTCCGCGATCATCGGGCCGTGGGCCGGCAACAGGCGCGTGGCGGGCCGCGCCAGCAGGGTCTGCAGCGACGCCAGGTACTGCGACATGTTGCCCTCCACGGGATCGACGAGGATCCAGCCCAGGCCGGCGACCATGTCGCCGACGACCGACGCCTCGCCGTGCTCGAAGCACAGGTGGCCGTCGGCGTGGCCCGGCGTGTACACGCACGTGACGGCCTGGTCCGCGAGCACCTCGCGATCGGCGAGCTCGCGGGTGACCGGGATCTTGCCGGCGAGCCGGCGCGCGGTGTTGGGGTGCGCAGCGATCGGGACTCCGTGCGCGGCGGCGAGCGCGGCGGCACCCCCCACGTGATCGCCGTGGTGATGGGTGAGCAGCACCATCGCGAGCGGGCGGCCCGCGGCGGCCTCGTCGGCGATCGTGCGGGCCAGGAGCGCCTGCTGGTCGGCGTAGGGCGAGCCGGGATCGATCGCGAGCTGCGGGCCCCGCTCGGGTCCGACCAGGTACATGTTCGTATGAGCCGCCGGCGGCAGCGTCGGCGTGCGCAGCGCAAGCACGCGAATCCCCGGGGCTACCGGGAGCAGCGCGTCAGGGACCTCACCGGGCGCCGGTGGGACCGCCGTGCGTACCTGCTCGTACAGCGCCTCGACGCTCGGCTCACCCATCGCTGACCCGCAAACAGGATGACGCGGCCATGTGTATCTCTTAGACTAATAGGTAGCGCGTCCATGGTCAGCGTCACGGCACGGAAGATACGTGAGCTTGGCTCCGAGAGGCCCGGAGGGGCCAACGGACGGATCTATACGGGGTACCTCATCTCGTACCCGTACATCGGCCGCGGCATGGTGATCTTCCGCGACCCGCACGGGCATCGCATGATCACGACACCGGTCAAGCGCGTGCTCGGCGAGCCCGGCGGCCGGATGATCTACGTCGAGACCGAGAACAGCGTCTATCGCCTCGAGATCCACGGCGAGCCGCTGTTCCCGATGAAGTCGACCGGCGAGTAACCGGCGCGTACGTCAGAGCAGCGCGCCGAGCGCCTGCACGTGCGTCGCGTCGAGCACCGGCGCGAACAGCATCGGCAGCTCGTGCACCGCCGTCGCCGCGCGCCTGCGCAGCTCGCCGAGATAGTGCTCGTTGAGCCGGCGGCGATCGCGCGACAGCGTCGCGTGCTCGGTGACCTCGCGCAACGGCGGCGGCAGCGCCGGGTCGGCGGCCAGCGTCTCGAGCACGCGCGTCACCGGTGCGCCGGGCGGGAAGTGCTGCGGATAGATCTGGTTGCACACGATCTGCTGCGGCGCGATGCCGAGCTCGGTCAGCTTGCCCTCGAGCTCGATCGCCTCGTTGACCGGCATCTCCTCGGCGAGCGTGACCAGCACCGCGGCGGTACGCGCCGGATCGCAGAGCAGCTCCTTGATGGTGCGCGCGTCGCGGGTGAGCGGCCCCTCGGGCACGGTGTCCGTGATCACCCACGGGATGCGCAGCATCGAGACCGAGTGACCGGATGCCGGCATGTCGAACACGACCGTGTCCCACACCGGACGGCCGCGCTTCTCGTCCTCGGTGTGAAACCACGCCTTGCCGAGCAGCGCGTAGTCATCGAGCCCGGGGATGGCGCGGAGGAACGTCTTGGTGACGCGGTTCTCGAACACCATCTCGTAGACCGACCGGAACTTCAGGATCATGACGCCGTACTCTTCGAGCGCGGCGGCCGGGTTCGTGTTGACCGCCCACAGGTTCGGGGCGAGCTGGCTGACGTCGGTGCCGACCGGCGGCTTATCGAAGTAGCTACCGAAGCGATCGTTTGCGTTGGTCTCGAACAGCAGCGTGCGGCGGCCGCGCGCCGCGCACTGGCCGGCGATCGCGGCGGCGACCGTGCTGCGTCCCACGCCGCCCTTGCCGACGACGAGGATCAAGCGGCGATCGTAAACTTCCAGCGACACAGGCGGTGTATAGCCTACTTGCTCGCGCTCGGCGCGGGCACCACGGGCGGAGTTGCCGGCTGCGGTGGCGACCCCAGGTGGTCGTTCGCGTCGTCGTCCGCATCCTCGACCACGACCGCGACGCCGCTCGCCTGTGCGGAGCGCCAGCCGATGATCCTGCGCAGCACCCAGATGCCGTCGTCGGGCGTGATGTCGACCTGGATGTTGACGACCTTGTCCGCGCCGAGCTGCTTGGCGGCATGGATCAGCATGCGGTTGACGACGTAATCGAGGCTGATGTGGCCGGGGATCTCGAAGAACAGCAGCTCGAAGCTCGTCACCTTCGCGTGGACGACCGCGATGGGCCGCAGCCCCTTGGCGACGAACACGTTCTCGGGCTGCACGCGGACCGTCGAGATCGACGAACAGGCCGCCAGCGTGACGAACGCCGCGATCACGACCCCGCGGAACCAGGACATGTGTGCAGGCTAACACGGCGATCCGCGGGCCAGCGATGGTAGGATCGTGCACAAGGTGGCCAGGGAAGCCTCGCTTGTAATGGGTGCGATCGTGCTCGCGATTTCGATCGCGGCACACGCGCAACCCGCGCCCGACGAGCTGCTCGACAAGAAGATCGCGGTGTGGCGGTTCGACGCGCTCGGCATCGACGCCGAGATCGTGCAGCGCCTCGAGACCTTGTTTCGCATGGAGCTCTCCCGTCTCGACAAGGTCCCGCAGCCGACCCGCCGCGACATCGAGCGCTCGGTGACGACCGCCCAGCAGAACTGCACGGGCGAGGAGAAGTGCCTGACCGCGATCGGCAAGCGGCTCGGCGTCGAGTACGTCGTCACCGGCACGGTCGGCTCGCTCGGCGACAACTACGTGCTCGACATCAAGGTCGTCGACGTCGCGACCGGCAAGTCGCAGAGCATCCAGAGCGATCCGCTGCGCGGCAGCCCCGACGAGCTGATCGAGGGCGTGCGCGTCGCCGCGTACCGGCTGCTCGCGCCGCAGCAGCTCCACGGCTCGCTCCAGATCCAGAGCGACCTGATCGGCGCCGAGGTCACGCTCGACGGCGCCTCGGTCGGCAAGACACCGCTACCGAACGGCGGCGTGCTCGCGCGGCTGCCGCTCGGCACCCACCACCTGCGCGTCGTGGCGCCCAGCTACGATCCGTTCGATAGCGATGTCGAGGTTCGCTTCCAGAAGGTGAGCCCGGTCGTCGTCCGCCTGCTGCAGGCGACCGGCCCGGTCGGCACCGGCAAGGTGATCCACACCGAGCGCTCGCCGCTCTACACGCGGCCGTGGTTCATCGGTGCCGTCGGCGTCGGCGTCGTCGCGATCGCGGTCCTGATCGGCGTGTCGGCCGGTCACGTCGATTGCTACCAGAACGGAAATCCGAGCACCCCGTGCTGAGCCGCACGATCCTCGTCTGTGCGTTGCTCGCCAGCACGACCGCCCGGGCCGAGCGCATCGTCGCGATCACGCCGCTCTCGACGCTCGGCGCCGAGGACAGGAGCGCGGCGAGCCGCAAGCTGCTCGCCGAGATCGAGCGCGCGTTCGCCTCGTTGCCGCAGACGAAGATCGTCCCCGCCGCGCGGGTGAGC
>DAIRFU010000507.1:0-5343 GCA_036794935.1 Kofleriaceae bacterium
GTCACCTGGGGCGGCTCGATCCCGAGCCTCTGCGCGAGCTGTCCCATCAATGCGCTCACCAGGGGCGCCAGATCGCCTCGACGTTCTCGCAGTGGCGGGACGCGAATCGAGAATACGTCGAGCCGGTAATAGAGGTCCTCGCGAAACGCCCCGTCATGGACCATCGCGTCGAGGTTTCGGTTGGTCGCGGCGATCAGGCGGACGTCCACCTCGATCACGGCGGTACCGCCGACGCGTCGAATCTGTCGCTCCTGCAGCACGCGCAGTAGCTTCACCTGTGCGCCGAGCGGCAGCTCTCCGACCTCGTCGAGGAACAACGTTCCGCGATGCGCACGCTCGAACAGTCCGCGGTGAACGCGGTCCGCGCCCGTGAACGCGCCGCGTTCGTGACCGAACAGCTCGCTTTCGATCAGGCTCTCGGGAATCGCGCCGCAGTTCAGTTGCAGCATCGGCCGATGGCCTCGCGGTGAACGTCGATGGATCTCGCGTGCGAGGACTTCCTTTCCGCTTCCAGACTCGCCGGTCAACAGGACCGTCGTCGGATAACCAGCAACTCGCTGGGCGCGCTCCAGCGCTGCGCGCATCGCCGGGCTGCGCGCCACGACGTCGGATTGCGGGTCGAGGCGCTCGAGACTGCTGCGAAGCTCGCGGCTCTCGATATGTGCGTGCCTCGACAGGTCAGCCACCCGCTGCACCACCGCCATGTGGCGGGTGGCCGTCTCGACGATCTGCCCCAGCACGATTCTGAGCTCCGCACTCGTGAAGGCCGCGGGTAGTGGACGCACCGGCACGACCGCCAGTCCCGACGCGAGCGAAACCGCTTGTGAATGCGGCGCCGGATCCGCTGTGCGCCATTGCCCATCCGCGTGGTCGACGGCCGCGGACGCGGCGTCCAATCGCAATTCGACCCTGCGTAACGGCATGCGAGCCGAAAGGCTCTGCGCAAGCGCGCGAACGAGGGCGCGGGGCGTGTGCACGTCGACGAGCGCTGCGAGCAGCTCCGCGACGATGGCGAGTGCTTCCGCGTCGGTCACCTGCTCATCATTCACCGATATCTCGGTGGCGCCAACTGATATTTCGGTGACGACATCGGCCACTTCCAAGTTCATTCGGGCAGTTACCGCTGGCGCAGACGCTGCTCTATGGCAGCGCATGCCCTACGTCATCACGCAGAAGTGCGTCGCAACCTGTGACACCGCGTGCGTCAACGTATGCCCCTGCGACTGCATCGTCGGTCCTGTCCCGCTTGAAGAGCTGCGGCAGGTCCCGGAGAGCGAACGCGGCGCGCGCTTCCCCGGGATCCAGATGTTCATCGATCCCGATGAGTGCGTCGATTGCGGCGCGTGCGTTGCCGAATGTCCCGTGGCCGCGATCTATCTCGACGATGACGTGCCCACCGAACATCGCGCCGACGTCGAACGCAATGCGAACTTCTTCCGTCGCTAGGCTTCGGGTTTTCAGTCGCTCTCTTCCGCCGACGAGCGGCTCACCGGGAGGCCGGCGCCGTCCCTCGTGCCGGAGTCACCGACGCACAGCGCCGCGCGTAGGCGGCCGGTGTCGCGCCGACCTGCGCGCGGAAGTCGCGGATCAGGTGCGCTTGATCGTGGTAACCGAGGTCACGCGCGATCACGGCCCAGCGGACCCGCTCGCCGCGGGCGACGCGCTCGGCCGCCTCTTGCACGCGCGAGCGCCGCACGATCCACTTGGGGCCCACCCCGACGTAGCGTTCGAACAGCCGGTGCAACGAGCGCACGGAGCTCCCGGCAACGTGCGCGAGGTCCTGCGCCTGCATGATGTCGCGATCCTCCTGCGCCAGCGCGACGAGCCGATTGACGAGCGTCATCTCATCACCCGCCGCCGGCGTGAAGTTGCGCAAAACGCCGTCACGACCTCCCGCGCACTCGCCGGGTCAGCGGGCACTGCGAGGCCCCGGCCCGTGGCGTCGTCGACGGATACCACGCGGTCGACGAGCCCGCGCATCGCGACGCGCGCGAACGCGAAGAACCCGGCCGGCGTGAACTTCGTGCCGGATACGTGACCGCACCCGGTGAGGCGCGCGACGAACCGCTGCGTGCCGGGACCGTGGACCGCGAACCCGCCCACCTCGAGCGACAGGTTCACACACGGATACGGCAGGATCTCCTGCTCGAACGGCGCGCGGCCTTCGAGGTTTCAGCGCACGGTCCAAAAATTCTCGACGAACGGCGCCAGGTCTGCCGGCGGCAGCTCGTGATCGAGCGAGAAATGCGCGAACCCGTCCAGTGGGTTCAGGATGCCGCGCGTGCCCTTCGTGCCCACCGGAGATCATTGTTCCCGGTTGGCGCACTTTTGCAAGACGCCCGATCCGCGGTGAGCTACTCGAAGTACATGCCGACGTACATGGGTTCCTGCCACTGCGGCAACGTGCGCTTCGAGGTGACCGCGGAGATCGCGAAGGCGAGCGCCTGCAATTGTTCGATCTGCAGCCGCGTCGGGTGGCTGATGGTGTCGGTCCCGCCGGAGCAGTTCAAGCTGCACGCGGGCGCCGACGCGCAGGGCGACTACCAGTTCGGCCGCAAGACCATGCACCACACGTTCTGCCGCACCTGTGGCATCCACGCGTATGGCGCCTTCAGCGCCGGCGGCCAGGATAAGGTCATCGTGAACCTGCGCTGCCTGGAGGGCCTCGATGTCGACGCGCTCGAAATCCAAACGTTCGACGGCAAGAGCTACTGAGCCGGTGCTCGAGCTCGCGAGCGCGGCCGCGTGGTCGCGCTGGCTCGCCGCCCACCACGCGATCTCGCCGGGCGTGCTGCTCAAGCTTCCCAAGACGAAGCGGACGATCACGTACGCCGAAGCGGTCGACGTCGCGCTCGCCTGGGGCTGGATCGACAGCCAGAAGCGCGCCCTCGACGCCACCGCGTGGCTGCAGCGGTTCACGCCGCGGACAGCGAACAGCCCGTGGTCGAAGATCAACCGCACGAAGGCGGAGGCGCTGATCGCGAACGGCACGATGCAACCGCCGGGCCTCGCCGAGGTCGAGCGTGCGAAGCGCGACGGACGCTGGGAGCGCGCGTACGACGGCGCACGCACGTCGCAGGTGCCACCCGATCTCGCGGCCGCGCTGGCGCGAGCTCCGCGTGCACGGGCGTTCTTCGAGACGCTCGATGGCACGAACCGGTACGCGATCCTCTACCGAGTCCAGACGGCCAAGCTCGCCGCGACGCGCGCGAAACGCATCGCGCAGTTCGTCGAGCTATGCGCGGCTCACAAGACGCTCTATCCACCGCGAAAACAGCGAGCGCCTACCCGAGCACGGTCGTGACGGCGGCGCTGGCGCTGGCTCACCGACGAGGTCACCGAAGCGGCACGGAGCGGCAACGCGCATACTGGAACTTCTGCCGCCAGGCGCTCGCGACTAGATGCGCGGAGTCCTCGTCTTTGACTGGTTCGTAGACCTGTTTCACTTGGGATCCGTCGCGATTCTGTGCGCCCTCGGAGTAGACCGACGCTTGTAGTCACCGGCTACTCTGGCAACGCCGACAGGTAACCCGCGACCGCCGGTGACAGGCGAAAGGCAACCTTGCGGTACCGTACTGCGCGGTCGTCAAACATCGCCTCGCTCGTGAGTGCCTCGCTCGACGCTGTCAGCTGGTCATAACCGGCACGGTCGAGTGCGAGGCTTGAAAGGTCGACGTCGAGGAATCCCACGTGTGGAGTCCTCTTATGGAACGGGTTCTCGCGGGTACCCGTCCACGCGGCAATCACAGTGTACGGAGCGCGTCGGGTCGCGGGCATCGTGCCGAACGGTCCGAGTCCCATCGTGGATGACCACGTGCTCGCGTCGGCAGTGCGCCAGGATACGCTCACGAATACATCATCGGTGGTCAGTCCCTTAGGAGTCGGGGCCCGGCGCACGCGCCAACGCTCGCCGGATGCCAGGGTCACGAGCTGCGCAGCGAGTTCCGGCTCGGTGCGGACTGCGGGCAGAACGGCGAGCGCGGGCTTATGTGCGCCCGCCGCGTAGTCAAAGAAGTTGTCGAGGGTCTTGGGCGCCGCGAGCGCCTCAAACTCCGCGAGCGCGAGCCCGCCAGGAGGCTTGGCGAGCGCCGACGCGAACGAGCACCCGGCCTGCGAGCGCCAAAGCCAGCGCCGGACGTGCTCCGCCGCCGACACCCGCTACTCGGTGAGGGGCTTGCTTGGGATGACCAAACGGAATGCCTCTCGCCCACGGTCATCCGTCACACGAACGCCCCCCGGCCGTGACGCGAGCCGCGTCACGTTCGCCGCGTCCGACCGGAGGTCGTCAAACCGAATGGTCGTAGGCTTGGGACGGCGGTCGGTGCTCATGGTTGAGTAATACTCTACCGTGACCCGTGTCATCGCAGAAATTGACCGCCGATCCCCTTCGGGACAATGCAGCGAACCCTGCTGCCCTGCTTGGTGCGGCCTCTCTGTTGACCAATCGGTTGACCAGAGGGCGATCTATTCGCTGAAGTGTCGTGGAGGATAAGGGGATCGAACCCTTGACCCTCGGCTTGCAAAGAACAGGTTCTGTTTCACGACGAGACTTAGCTAGCGGCACGAAGCCTTCGGTTTGCCGTCGAGGATCTGCAGCTCCGACGTATTGCCAACCGCCTGCGCTGGTGTAGCGTTGGTGGGCAAATGGTGGGCAGAACGGACACTGTCGAGCTATCGGACCGGCTCCTCGAGAAATATGACCTGGGCAATCAGGAACGGGCCCGGCTGTGGGATTCGAAGCTGACCGGCTTCGGGGTAACCATCGGCAAGCGACGGATCACTTTCGTCGTCCAGCGCCGGGTGAACGGGGAGCAGCGAACGGTGGTGGTGGGTCACTGGGGTTCTGCAAAGGAGCGCGCCGTCGCGCTCGACCTGATGACGGTTAACCGCGCGCGCGACGCGGCAAGCCTTGCGCTCGCAGACATGAAGCGCGGACAGGATCCACGTGGCGAGCGCCGCAACGCGAGTGGGCCGACGCTGGCGGACGCATTCGATCTTCACGTCGCCCGCATAGGCGGACGAAGCCACCGCATCTAGCATCGCGACGATCACGCGCGAGCGTGACAAGTACCTCGTCGATTGGATGCAGCGCTCACTCCACGACATCCAACGCAGTGACTGTCGCGAGCTGCATCAGCAGCTGAGCAAGAAGCACGGCCCGTACCTCGCGAACCGCGTGATGCGCCACGTGCGTGCAGCCTGGAACACGGCGCTCAAGGAGCACGACCTTCCGGCGAACCCCACCATCGCGGTGCACTGGAACAAGGAGCACAGGCGACAGGAACCGATTCCGTGGGCCAATCTGCCGGCCTGGCACAAGACCGTCTCGACGTTGCGACCGAT
>DAIRFU010000508.1:0-5342 GCA_036794935.1 Kofleriaceae bacterium
ACGGCGGCCGCTGCCCGGCCCGTTCGGCGATGCGCCCCGCGGCGAGGATGATCGCGCGATGCCGTCGCGCGGCGGCATGGGGCGCTCGGTGTTCGAGGAGCCGACCCGGCTCGGCGAGATGGACGCGCACCTGCTCGAGCAGGCGCGCTCGGGCGAGATCGCGGTGCCGACCATCGAGGAGTACCCGCCGAAGTTCTTGCCCGCCAACACCGAGCTCGCGCCGATGCACTTCGACGAGCCACCGCTCGACGAGGACGCGACGCGGATGTCGGACGTCGATTCGATCGCGCGCCGTCACCCGCCACCGCCGCGCGGCGGCGGCAACGACGAGCGGACGCGCGCCGTCGACATCCGGCACGATCCGGGGATCAACGATATCGACTGGGATATCGACTGATAGACTCTGGGGATGAGCGGCGAGCCGAGCGCTCCCCGATCGTCGGGCCACGACGATACGATCCCGGCGCGTGACGCGGAGGCCGGCGCGCGATCGTCGGGCCACGACGACACGATCGCGGCGACCGACGCGGCCGCACCTGCCGAGGAGGCGCCGGCCGCGGGCGAGCGCTACCGGCTCGGCGCCGAGCTCGGTCGTGGCGGCATGGGGCGCGTCGTCGAGGCATTCGACACCCAGCTCGGCCGCACCGTCGCGCTCAAGGAAGTGCTCGCGTCCCAGAGCGCGTCGGTCGCGAAGCGGTTCTCCCGCGAGGTCCGGATCACCGCGCGGCTCGAGCACGCGTCGATCGTGCCGCTCTATGACGCCGGCGTGATGGCAGACGGCCGGCCGTTCTATGTCATGCGCCGCGTGTCGGGGCGGCCGCTCGACGAGCTGATCGCGCGCGCCCGCACGCTCGACGATCGGCTCGCCCTGCTGCCGAACGTGCTCGCCGCGATCGACGCCGTCGGCCACGCGCACCGCCGCGGCGTGATCCACCGCGATCTCAAGCCGGCGAATATCCTCGTCGGCGAGCTCGGCGAGACCGTGGTGATCGACTGGGGCCTCGCGAAGGTGATCGGCGAGGAGGAGCCGCCGCCTCCGAGCGTGGAGCCGTTCGTGCCGAGCGCGGCCGACAGCCTGAAGACGCAGGTCGGCGCGGTGTTCGGCACGCCCGGCTTCATGGCCCCCGAGCAGGCGCGCGGTGACGAGCTCGATCCGCGCAGCGACGTGTTCGCGCTCGGCGCGACGCTCTACCAGCTGATCGCGGGCAAGCCGCCGATCGCAGGCAAGAGCGCGACCGAGGTGATCGCTTCCACCGCGACGCGCCGGATCCCACCGATCACCCGGGTCGCGCCGCACGCGCCCGCCGAGCTCGCGGCGATCATCGGCAAGGCGCTCGCATTCGAGGCCGACCAGCGCTACGCCGACGCGGCGGGCCTCGGCGAGGACGTCCGGCGCTTCCTGACCGGCCAGCTCGTCGCCGCGCATCGCTACACGCGGCGACAGCGGCTCGTTCGCTTCGCGCGGCGCCATCGCGCGCCGCTGTCGGTCGCCGCACTCGCGATGACCGCGGTCGCGGTGCTCGCGTGGGTGAGCGTGCACCGGATCGTCGAGGAGCGCGACGCGGCGACGGCGGCGCGCGCGGAGGCCGAGCACCAGCGTACGGTCGCCGAGACCAGCGCCGACAAGGCGCGGCGGCGCGCCGACCAGCTGCTGCTCGCGCACGCGCGCGGCCTCCTCGATACCAGCCCGACGCAGGCGGTCGCGGCGCTCGTCAAGCTCGCGTCGACCTCGCCGCAGGCACTCGACGAGGCGCGGGCGATCGCGAAGGCAGCCGTCACGCGCGGCGTCGCGTGGGGCGTGCGCTCGCTGCCCGGACCGACGACCAGCTTCGCGATGACGCGCGACGGCAGCCGGCTCCTCCAGGTCAACCGCGCGGGCCGGCTCCAGGTGATCGACCTCGCCCGACGCGAGCAGATCGCGGCCGTGGAGCTCGGCGGCGGCGCGACCGCGTACTGGGTCGCCGGCGATCGCCAGATCCTCGTCGATCGCGAGACGGATGCCGCGCTCTACGATCCGGCGAGCGGCGCACTCGAGCCGCTCGATGGTGGTCCGATCGTCGACCTGGCGCGCACGCCGTCCGGGGATCAGGTGGCGTTCATCGACGGCAAGGGCAACGCGTTCGTGCTCGAGGTGGCCACGCGCGAGGTGACGCCGGTGTGGACGAAGGGCACGGCGGGGCACAGCATCGCGATCGCGCCGGACGGCAGCTGGATCGCGTTTGGCGACCGGACCGGTGCGAGAGACCGGCTCGTCCTCGTCGACCGCGCCGGCACGCTGCTCGCGCAGCGTCCGGGCACGCCGGTCGTGATGGGCGTGTCACCCGCCGGCAAGCTCGCCGTGTCGCTGTTCGACGAGGTCCTCGAGCGCTCGCCCACCGGATCGTTCACCCCGATCCCGCTCGAGCGCAGCGAAGCCCAGCGCATCCATCAGCTCGCGTATCGCGGGGAGGTGCTGCAGCTCGTCGGTGCCCGGTCGATCGTCGAGGTCGCGAACGGTCGGCTGAGCCGCGGCGACGCGATCGCCGACACGGTGTACCTGGCGCAGGCCGGCGCCGGCGGTCTCGTCGTCGTCAGCGCGAACGACAACACCGTCCACCTGCTGCGCGGCGGCGCGCACCTGATCCTGCCGCTCACCGAGGCGCCCCAGGGCATGTATCGGGTCACGGCGGCGCCCGGCACCGCCCGCGTCGCGGCCACCGCGAAGGACGCGATCCTGGTCTGGGACACCGGGGCGATGTTCCCCGCGACGGTGGACGCTGCGGCCGGCGTGTTCGTCGCGAATCGCCGCGTCGTCGTCCCCGAAGGACCACTGGGCCAGTGGTTCATCCGCGATCTCGACAGCGGCGCGCGTACGCCGGTCCAGGCGACGGTCGAGGGCGTGCCGATCGACTACCTGGCGCTCGCTGCCGAGGGCCGGATCCTCGTCGTGCTGCAGAGCTCGCGCGGGACGGCTGTCGTCTCGATCCGCGGCGACGGCACGAGCGAGGTCGCGGTCGAGGACCTCGCCGGTGGCCGCGTCGCGATCGTGCCGGGCGACGCGATCGTCTACTCGGTCGGCAAGAATCGCGTGTTCGGCAAGATCGGCAGCGAGCGCTCGCGCGAGCTGGTGTCGCTCGACGGCGAGGTGCGCTCGCTCGCGGCGAACGGCCGGCTCGGCTACGCCGCGCTGTCGGCGTCCGGCGAGCTCGTGCGCGGCACGTTCGGCGGTGGTGACTTCGCGCGCACCAAGCTGACCGATCTCGACAAGACCGCGTTCGTCGTCACCGACAGCGCGCACGACGTGCTCGTCGCGAGCGGCAACCGCCTGCTGCGCTGGCGTGGCGACGTCCACGAGCTCGCGCGGTTCGCGGCGGCCATCGACTACATCGCGCCGACCGAGCTCGGGCTCTACGTCTCGCTCGTCGATCACGGGCTCTACTTCGTGCCGTCGTCCGGAGACCAGACTCCGCAACGGGTGCCGATCGGTCAGCTCGGCTCGATCGGCGAGCAGGGTCGCGTGCTCGCCGGCACGACCGCGAGCTCGCAGATCGAGCTCGTCGACATGCCGTCGCGTGCGCGGTGGACCCTGCCGAAGCTGGTCACCGGCTTGCCGCGCGTGATCGTCTCGCCCGATGGTGAGGTCGTCGAGCAGAGCCTGGGCATGCAGACCGCCGTGTGGCGGTTACCGCGGGCGGGCTCGGACTTCGCGGCGTGGCTCGCCGAGCTGACCAACGCGACCGAGGAGGACGGCCACCTACGCTGGCCCTGGGAACCCTGAGCGTCACCCTGCTGCGGTACGATGCTCCCGTGCTGGCTACTCAGATCAGGCAAAAGGACAGCGTCTTCTACTTCTGCGCGTATCCGGCCGAGGATCTGCTCGAGAAGGTCCGCTTCATCAGCCGGTTCTACGCCGAGGGAGCGACGAGCCTCGCGGGGGAGGGCGTGGAGCAGGGAGATGAGGTCGCGACGTTCATCTCGAAGATCGAGGCGACCGACGCCGCGTTCCAGCGCCAGCTCTCGCGCGGCAAGGTCACCGCGATCCGCAACTTCTACGAGACGGCGGTCAGCCAGCCGCCGATCCCCGGCACCGTCCTGCTGTTCACGGACGAGAGGCTGAAGTTCGATGCGGTACGGCCGTTCGAGAACGTCGGCAACCTGCAGGAGCCGCGCGGCAAGTACCTCATCATCGACGGCCAGCACCGGCTCGCCGCGCTGCACTTCTTCATGCACCAGCGCCCCGACGACGCGAAGACGATCCACGTGCCGTGCGTGATCTTCGACGGCAAGAGCGAGGACTTCGCGACCGAGATGTTCGTGATCATCAACTCGACGCCGACCCGCATCAACAAGTCGCACCTGATCGATCTGTACGAGAAGGTGTCGTGGGCGGCGCCCGACCGGAAGTTCTCCGCGCGCGTCGTCGATCACCTGTATCGCGAGGGCGATAGCCCGCTGCGCTACAAGATCAACCGGCTCGGCGGACGCAGCAAGCAGGAGAAGTGGATCCTGCAGGCCGAGCTGTTCAACGAGATCCATCGCTGGGCCACCGCGGACTGGAAACACATCAAGAAGAGCTCGAGCTGGCAGCGTCAGGCCGAGCGCTACTACGAGATGGTGCGCGACTTCCTGCGCGCCGCCGAGAAGGCGTGGGGCGACGCCTGGGGTCACGCGAGCTACATGGTGACGCGTCCGGTGACGCTCAAGGCGATGCTGCGCGTGTGCGCAGATCTCGCGGCGGCCGACCCCGACCCCGAGGATCGGGTCAAGCGCTGGGCGCGCAAGCTGGCGCCGTGGAGCGACCTCGCGCGCAGCTTCCGCCAGGAGGGCTTCTACGAGCGGTTCCCGGCGAAGGGCCAGGTCGAGCGGGTCGCCCGCGTCCACAAGGAGCTCGCGCGCGCCGCGAACATCGAGCGCCGCACCAAGGACAAGAGCGACGAAGACTAAGCTCGCGCCGCCGCCGGCTCGCCGCTACTGCGGGCAGGGGCCGCTGGTGCCGCAGCAGATCGAGCCGCAGGCATCGGTCCCGAGCGGGCCGGCAGCCTCGCAGGTGTCACCGGTCGCACAGGCGTCGCTCGTGCCGCAGCGGCACGTGCCGGCCTCGCAGCGCTCGCCGCGGCCGCAGCAGACCGAGCCACAGATCGGGCCTTCCGGGCAGCCGCCCGAGGCGCCGCACGACGCGGGGTCGGCGTCGACGCCGCCATCGACGGGGCAGCCGATCGCCGTGCAGGCCACGCCCTCGATCCGCACGCCGGGACCGGGCGCGTAGACCCAGACAATGCTCTGCGCGATCAGCCGCTTCACGCCGGCGGCTTGCGCCGCGGCAACGAGATTGCGCGTACCCTCCTCACGCAGCCGCGCATTGC
>DAIRFU010000509.1:0-5324 GCA_036794935.1 Kofleriaceae bacterium
TGACGGTGACGTCGCCGAGCGCGGCCGTCACCGGCACGTGCTCGGTGTCGAACACCTTGCAGTCGGTCTTGGTGCCCTCGTGGCAGTGCGCGATCACCTTCTGGTTGAGATCGAGGACGTAGGCGAGCTTGAGGACGTAGTCCTTCTTGCCGTTGCCCTTGTCCTTGCTGTCGAGGTCGACCGTCTTCTGGACCAGCGACAGGATGTCCTTGTCGCGTCCGCGCTCGAGGATCAGCGCCTCGGTCGCGCGTGCGAACAGTGGCGTGCCGATCGTACCGATCTGAGTTCGAGCCTCCTGGAACTCCTCGACGCGTTTTTGCGCCGATTCATCGAATGCTCGCCGGATGTTCATCACGTTGAGCAATCCAGCTCCAACACCCGTGACCACGATCAACAACGTGGTCGTGAGGATCATCTTGACCGAGATGCTCGGCCCCCCGCGTTTGGCCATCTCACACGAGAGTATGCCACCGGTCGCCGGACTGCTACCATTCGGTCGGGATGGACATTGTCGCGCCTGCGCTCCAGCAGTTTCTGACCGAGTTCAAGCGGGTTTCGAACGCGATCGTCGATAGCTACTTCGTCGTCGATACCGAGCGCCGGATCGTCGATTTCAATCGCGCCTTCTATGCCCTGCTCCCCCGCAGCGTCGCCCGGGGCCTCAAGGGCAAGCACTGTTACGAGGTCCTGGAGCTGAACATTTGTGCCAACGAGTGCATTGCCCAGCAGTGCTGGGCGGACAACCGGCACGTGCGCCTCGACGAGATCTCCGGGAACATCGCAGGTGAAGCGCAGAAGATGCGGTTCATCCTGTCCGCGGTGCCCATCACCGACGAGGCCGGCAACCACGTCGGTGCCCTCGAGATCCAGCGCAACGTGACCGACGAGGCGGTGGTCCAGGTCAAGTACCAAGAGATGCTCGAGAAGGAGGCCCGCGAGCGCGAGCGCCTGGCCAACCAGGTCCGCATGCGCACGAAGGAGCTCCTCGAGACGAACCAGCTCCTGCTCAAGACCCAGAAGGAGCTACTCGCCTACAAGAAGGGGCTGACCGTCTTATAGTTGGTGTAGGCTCGAGGGTGTGCGGGTACCGGGAGGCTTCGCAGCGCTGTCCTGGGCGCTCCTGGCCGCTTGCTACAGCCCGTCCGCGGCCGTCGGCGTGCCGTGCTCGGCATCCGGCGAGTGCCCGAGTGGCCAGCACTGCGAGCTGAGCGCCACGCCCCCGACCTGCGCGGTGGCCGACGCCCGCCCGGCCGACGCTGCGCCCGATAGCCCGGCCAGCTGCGCGAGCGGCGCGAGCTGCCCCACCGCTACCCCAATCTGCGACACCCCGAGCGAGACGTGCCGGGGCTGCATCGCGGACGCCGAGTGCGGCGACGACGTGTGCCTCGAGTACCTCGGCGAGTGCGTGAACGAGTCGAACACGCTGTTCGTGACCGCGGCAGCCGTCGATGCTGCCTCGTGCACCCGCGCCGACCCGTGCACGCTGAAGCAGGCGCTGTCGAACGTCGCGAACAACCAGCGAACGATCGCGATCGCGGACGGAACCTATGGCGATGGCGTGAACATCCCGGGGCTGTTCGGAGCCAACTCGTTGACGATCTCCGGGCCGGACCGCGATCCCGCCGGCGTGGTGATCGCCGCCAACGTCGTGGTCGCCAACTCCGACCGGCCGGTCGTGATCGAGGGCGTGACGGTCCAGACCACGAGCGCGCGCGCCGTCGAGAATCGCGGCACGCTGACCTTGTCGGGCGTCGCCATCGCGGGCGCCGCCACCGGGCTATGGTCGACCAACTCCCACGAGCTCCACGTCTGGGACTCGCGAATCTCCGGCAGCCTCAACCTCGGCGTCGACGTGACGCAGTCGCAGCTCGACATCCGGCGGACCACCGTCACCGGGAACCACGGCGGCGGGATCCAGATCAACAACGCGGCGAGCACGATCGAGAGCTCGATCATCGCCGCCAACGGCACCCTGTTCAGCGCGTTCGGCGGCGTGCGGTATCAGAACCTCGACGGCAAGCCGCAGGCGTTCCGGTTCAACACCGTCGCGGCGAACACGGCGATCGGCGCCGACGCCGTCGTGTGCCCGGAGCCGATCGTGCTCGAGAGCTCGATCCTCGTCGGCGCGAACGCCAAGAATCCGCTCGAGGGCGAGTGCACGGCGACCTACTCGCTGTTCGCGGCCGTCCCGCCGGCCGGCACCGGCAACGTGACCGGAGACCCGGCGTTCGTCGCGACCGATGACTTCCACATCAGCTCGACGTCGGCGGCGCACGACGCGGCCGACCCGGCTGGCGGGGTCGGCTTCGACATCGACGGCGAGGTGCGGCCGCAAGGCATGGGCCGCGATATCGGCGCGGACGAGATTCCGTAGCGCCGGACCTCAGCCGAGCTTGGCGTACGCCGGCTTGTCGAACCCGACGATCAGCTTCTTGCCGAGGACGAGGATCGGCCGCCGGAGCAGATTCGGCTCCTTGGCGACTGCCTTCGCGAACGTCGCGGCATCGGGTGGGCTGGCGACCCAGCCCTTGTCCTTCGCGATCGCGTGCCGCGTGTTGAGCACGGCCGTGACCGATCCGGCCTTGTCGACGATCGCGCGGACCGTCGCCTCGTCGAGGCCCCCCTTCGCGAAGTTGATCTCGTCCAGCTCGACACCTGCCTTGCGCAAGGAACTCCTCGCGTCACGACAGGACGTTCAAGTGCTCTTCCAGTACAGCGTGCCCTTCATGGCCGCATCGTATCCCAGCGGACGCGCTCGCGGTAAGGAGCTCGCGCTCGCTTGTCACCGCGCGTTGCGCAGGCGCTTGAGCGTGGTGAGCAACTGCTCGCGGGTGATCACGTCGAGCACGTCGAGCGCGCCATCCTCGATCCGGAACAGCAGGCGGTGGTGGATGCCGACGCGCGCCATCAGCACCGGGCGCGCCATGTCCTTGGCCTGCTTGACGCCGCGCCACGCGAACCCGTCGCCGGCGGCGAGCGTGCCGATCGTGCGCATCGTCTCGGAGGCGACCGCGGCGGGGACGTCGGCGAGCGCGTCGGTCGCGCGGCGCTCGAAGCGTGGGATCGTGACGTTGCGGGCGCCCACCTCGATCTCGTCGGCGACATCGTCGTCGGTCTCCTCGACGGTGACGCGCCGGGCGCGGGGCCCCTCGCGGCGCGCGTTCGACTCGTCGGCCGCGGTCTCCAGCTGCTTGCGGAGATCGCGGCGCTCCGCGTTGCCCTCGCGGATCATCGCCTCGAGCTCGCGGACCTTGCTCTCGAGCGAGTCGCGCTCGGCACGTTCCTTGGGTTCGCGCACGAGCTCGGCGACGGGCCGGGTGCGCGCGCCGTCGAGCTCGGTGCGCAGCGCCGAGAGCGAGCGCTCGAGCTGATCGACGCGCGCGGACGACTCGGCGAGCGACTGCCGCAGCGTGGTCTCGGACTCGCCGCCGTCGGCCTGCTTCGGCTTGGTCTTGGCGGTCAGCGCCTCGAGCACGTCCCAGGCTGGATCCTCGGGCTTCACGTTCAGCCGATCGCGCGCGTCCTCGACGAGCTCGAGCAGCAGATCCGGATCATCGACCTGCAGCGCGCCGATGCAAGCTCGGGCGGCGAGGATGCCGAGTGCGGGCTCGGTGCGGAGCAGTGCGTATGCGAGCTCGATCGCGGCGCTCCGGTCGGTGCTCGCGGCGCCGGCGGCCCGCACGAGTGCCTGCCAGGCCGGCTCGGGACCGCGATCGATCGCGAGCTCGAGCTCGAACAGCTGCGCGAGGTCGGCCGGCAGCTGGGCCACGTGCTCGCGCGCGCGCTGGCGCTCGCCGCACTCGAGCAGGTGGAGCACCAGCTCGTCGCGCAGGTCGGCGCCGAGTGTGCCGTCACGGCGGGCGGCCTCGGCGACCGCGCGCTCGGCGTGGCCCCACTCGCGTGCGGTGACGAACCGGCGCAGCCACGCGGTGAGCGGCCGGTCGGCGAGCCTGGCGAGGTCGACCCGCACGAGGTCGCGCAGCGCGAGCTCGGCGACGTGCTCGGCCGTCATCTGGTCGCCGGCGAGGAACGCGTCCCAGCTGACGCCCGGGATCGGCGAGGGCGCGGCCTCGCGCTGCGCACGGAGCTCCGGCTTGTCGGCGCAGCACTTCTTGTACTTGAGGCCGCTGCCGCACGGGCATGGATCGTTGCGGCCGACCTGCTTCTGCGCGCGCACCGTGAACCCGGCGGTGCGCGGAATCTCGACCTCCGCCGGCAGCGACGCGATCACGCCGTCGAGGGACGCGGTCATCGCCTTGTCGTCGGCGGCGACGTGCTTCGCGTACTCCTTCGCGAACGGCGCGATCGGCTTGGTCGCGGCGGCGACGTTCGGATCGTCGATCGATGCCGCGACCGTCGCGAGCAACGCGTAGCTCTCGACACTCATCGGCCGGGCCGACAGCCGCCGCAGCTCGGGGATGATGCGCGCGGTCTCGGCGCCGGCGCGCCACGCGGCGTAGACGACGATCGCCTCGAGCTCCGCGGCGTCTCGCGTGTGCGGGAACCGCCTGCCCTCGACGAGCTCGATGAGCCGCGCGCGATCCGGCGCGATCGCCACGATCGCGAGCGTGATCGCGGGCAGCTCGATCCCGGGCAGCACGCGCGCGATCGTCTCGGCAGGGATGGCCTCACCGCCGCGGGCACGGCCGAGCACGAGCGTGGCGGCGCGCTCGTAGTCGCACGCATCGCACGCGGCGGCGATCGCATCGAGCGTCGCACCCCGCGCGGCCTCGACCTGTGCGCGCGAGATGCACTCGCCGACGAGGGCCCGCGTGCGCTCTTGCGTCATGCGCGACCCGTGCGGTTACTTCGTCAGCACGAGGTACGCGAGCACGACGATCGCGGCGACCAGGATCCCGACGAGCGTGAACACGAGCGCGTTGGTCTTGCCGGGCGCCGCCAGCGACGGAGCGCTCGCCAGGTTGCGCATCGACATGTTCGCGGCGATCTGCGGGCTCGACGGCGGCTTCGCGCCGAGGCGCGGCTGGCTCGGTGGCTTGCTGCCGAGCGGCGGGTTGCTCGACGGGTGACCCGACTTGACGGTCGGCAGGCGCGGGCCGCTCGAGTGCGTGGTCGCCGGCTGCGTGCTCGTGCGCTGGATCGAGGGCAGGGAAGGGACGCTCGGCTTGCTGCCGCCCTGGCTGATGTGCGGCGTGCTCTGCCGCGACTTCACCTTGCCCTTGGCGCCCTGCGCGGCGTCGGAGCCGCGAGCGAGCTCCTTCATCGCGCCGTTGATCTTCTCGGGCTCGACGAGCTTGCGCTGGTTCGACAGGAACGCGAAGTACGAGTCCGGCATGTCGTCGAAGTCCATGACGAGATCGCAC
>DAIRFU010000510.1:0-5322 GCA_036794935.1 Kofleriaceae bacterium
CGACGATGCCGGTCAGATCGAGCTCGGGCACGATCTCCTGGGCCGCGGCCGGCTCGAGCATGCGCGTCGCGACGCCGCAGCGGTTCTGCAGCGCGATGTTCTTCTCGAGCCGCGCGACCTCCTTCGCGCTGCGCGCGACGAACAGGTAGCCGCCCTGGCGGAACCACACGTTGACGCCGACGTCGACGGCGAACCGCCGGCATAGCTCGACGGACTCCTGCATCAGCCGGATGTTGATCTCGGTCGACCACTGCTGGCGCACGCCGCCGCCGTTGCGTCCCGACGCGCCCTCGGCGAGATAGCCGCGCTCGAGCACGACGACGTCCTCGAGCCCGCGCCGCGCCAGGTAGTACGCGATCGCCAGGCCCATCACGCCACCGCCGACGATCACGATCTCGGCGCGCGGCGGTACCGGGCCGGTGGCCTCGAGCGTCGCGGGCAGCCGGATCTCGCCCGATGCGTCGGCGCGGCTGCCGTCTTCCTCGTCGTCCGCATTGCCGCCGATCATGACTCGTCCTTCTCGTCCTCGAACCGATGCGCGTCCGGCGCGCGCGCGAGGATCTTGATCGGCGTCGGTGCGAGCGGCGGCCGTGACGTGAACGGCCGGATCTGCGCGGGCTGCTTGCCGGTCAGCCGGGCGAGCTGCGTCGCCATCGGCGCGAGGCACTCCTTGCCCTGACACGGCCCGGTGCCAAAGCCGGTGTAGCGCTTGACCTCCTCGATATCGAGGTAGCCGCGGTGCACGCAGTGCTCGAGGTCCGCGAGCGTCACGTCTTCACAGCGACAGAGCACGACTTTGCCGGCCACGGTTCACTCCAGCGACGCGGCGACATTCGCACCGACGCGGGCGCCATCCGCGGCAGCACGTTGGGGACCCTGATAGCCGGTGACGTCACCGCACGCCCACACGCCCGCGCTCGAGGTCCGGCCGTGGTCGTCGACGACGACGCGGAACCCGCCGGCCTCGGGGTCGAGCGTGACCTTGCAGCCCTGCTGGCGCGCGCCCTCGGACGCCGGCGACGGGATCGCGGCGACCGCGACGAGATCGCAGTCGACGCGTCCGTGCGCGGTGTCGATGCCGCTGACCCAGCTGCGGCCGCGTGCGCCGAGCGTGTCGGCGAGCGCGACGCGCGTGACCTCGGCACCCGCGCCGGTCAGCGCGGTGGCGAGCGCAGTCGTCTCGGTCGCGACCTCGGGGACCTCGACGATGCACACCTTGTCGCCGCCGACGATGCCGTGATCGACGAGCAGGCGGCCGACCGCGCGCGCCGCGATCACGCCCGGCCGATCGTTCTCCTGGAACGGCAGGTTCACCGCGTAGCCGCCGGTCGCCCACAGCCACGCGCGGGCGTGCACGCGATAGAGGCGGTCGGGCGCCGACACCGCGAGCACGCCGCCGTCGTCCTCCGGAAAGAACCCGATCGCGGTCGACCGGGCGAGCACCTCGACGCCGGCGCCCACCGCGCTCGCCCACGTGGTCTCGGCGTGGTTGCGCCCGCTGCGCGGATCGGCGCGCAGGCTGCCGCCGGGGCGCAGCTGATCGTCGACGAGCAGGGTGGTGCGGCCGCGCCGCGCGCACGCGATCGCGGCGGCGAGCCCGGCGGGACCGCCGCCGATCACGCAGACGTCGACCTGGCGCTCGCCGACCTCGGGCAGCTCGCGCGCGGCGTGCTCGGGGAGCTTGCCGAGGCCCGAGAGCTGGCGCACGACCTTGTTCGCGAGCCGGTTGAGCACCGACGAGCCGGTCATCAGCGTGTGGTGATCGAGCCCGCGCGAGAACAGAAAGTCGACCGCGCCGAGCAGATCGACCTCGGCCGAAGGAAACGCGTTCTGGCCCTCGACCTCGGCGCCCGGCGTGCACGGCGCCTGACACGCGCGCAGGTTCGGCACGCCATCGAGCCGGACGAGACAGCCGCTGCAGTGGCCCTCGAGGCAGAAGAACGTGCGCGGCCGGTGATACTTCAGTGACCGCGACAGGACGCGCGCCCCGCTCGCGAGCGCGGCGGCGGCGATGCTCTCGTGCGCGAACGCGCGCAGCGGCTGATCGGCGATACGGACCTCGACCGCGTCGCCGCGTGCGGCATCGAGCTCGGGGAGTCGGCGCGCCACCGCTCACTGCATAGCGCACGGCAGACCGCTGCGTCGATCTCGTAGGCGCACCTTCGCGCGCGCGCGAAAAATCCAGAGCGTCGATCTCACTCGATGGAGACCCCGATTCGTCGGGCGGTTCGTTGCACGGGGCGGCGGGGGCGGGTTACCGTCGCTAGCGAAAGGACAGGGGAAACCGAATGGCGACTCCAACGAGGCCGTGTCCGTACTGTGGCGCGGCAGTGCTGATGAATGCTCCCGCGTGCGGTACGTGCGGCCGGCCGATGCCGCCTGCACAGGCAGGTGCACCTCCGGGTGGGCCACAGCCTGCGAAGACGATGTTCGGTTACGCGGCGCCGGTCGTTCCAGGTCGCCCGGGGACGCCTGCGCCTCAGCCACCCCGTCCTGCTGCCCCGCAATCCGGTGGCTTCCCGCCGCCGCAGCAACAAGGATTCCAGCCGCCGCAGCAACAAGGCTTCGGCGCACCGCAGGGCGGCTACGGTCAGCCGGGCCAGCCCGGACAGCCGGGCCAGCAGCCGCCGGGATACGGACAGCCCGGACAGCCCGGTCAACAGTCTGGCGGATTCGGACAGCAGCCGGGCCAGTCGGGCTTCGGCCAGCCTCCCGGACAGCCCGGTTACGGCCAGCCGCCGCAGGCGCCCAACCCCTACGGTCAGCCGCCGGGCCAGCCGGCCTACGGTCAGCCGCCGCAGGCGCAGAACCCGTACGGTCAGCCGCCGCAGGCGCAGAACCCGTATGGCCAGCCCGGCCAGCCGGGCTTCGGTCAAGGGAACCAGTCGGGCTTCGGTCAGCCGCAGCAGCCGCAGAACCCCTACGGTCAGCCGCAGCAGCCGCAGAACCCGTACGGCCAGCCGGCCGGCGGACAGCCGGGATACGGACAGGCGCAGCAGTCCGGCTTCGGCCAGCCGCAGCAGCCGGGCTACGGCCAGCCGCAGCAGCCGGGATTCGGACAGCAGCCGGGCTACCCGCAGGCTCCGAATCCGTACGCGGCGCCGCAGCAGGACATGCCGGGACCGCTCGACGACATGGCGCGTAAGCTGCCGCAGTCGGCACCGGGCACGATCTTCGGCTTCCCGGTCGCGAAGCTTCGCGACCCGAACCTGCAGCGCAAGATCCTGTTCCTCGCCGGCATCGCGCTGCTCGCATCGATCATCGTGCCGTTCAGGACGTCGCCGACGATGTTTCCGTTCTCGACCGGCGTGCCGAAGTTCGACTTCTTGATCTGGCCGATCATTGCCGGTGGTGCGTACCTGCTCGTCGCGGCCGCACCGCCCGATATCCGCGCGAAGGTGCCGCCTGCGGTCCTGCAATGGATCCCGTTCGCGGTGTCGCTCATCGGCATCTTCCTCACGAAGGTCGGGTTCAGTGCGTTCCTGATGATCTTCGGCATGATGATGGGCGGCGGCGGTATGGCCGGCGCGATGGACATCGGCGGCGCCGGCAACATGTTCGTGCTCGGGTACGCGGTGCTCGTGTTCGGGTTGCTCGCGCGCATCGCGCAGCCGCAAGATCAGATCGCGCGCATCGTGATCGCGGTCGGTGCCGGCATGCTCGTGCCCGCGTACTTCGACGGCCTCGACATGTTCTTCGAGTTCAGCCACATGCCCGCGCTGCTGATCATCCACAACCTGCTCTGGTTCGTGGTGTGGACGCTCGGCATCCTCTGCATCGTGTTCGTCGTTCCGCCGCAGAAGCTGCCGCCTGCGCTGCAATCGGTCGATGCGTTCGCTCCGCTGATCAGCGCGCTGTTGATCGTGTGGCTCGTCGTGCAGCCGGTGCTGGTCGCGCTGGCGATGCTGGTCCACGCGCACGCGGGCATCTCGGCGGTTCTCAGCTTGGCTCGCGCGCTGCTGCCCATCATTGCCTACTTCGGCGTGCTGATGATGGCGTCGCCGACCGCGTACGAGGAGGCCAAGGCGATGTTCAGCAAGAAGCCGGGCGGCCCACAGGGCGGTGGCGGCTACCCGCCGCAAGGTGGCGGCTACCCGCCGCAAGGTGGTGGCTACCCGCCGCAAGGTGGCGGCTACCCGCCGCAGGGCGGTGGCTACCCGCCGCAGGGCGGTGGCTACCCGCCGCAGCAGGGTGGCGGCGGCTGGCAGTAGCTCCCGCCTCGACTCGATGATGTAACGGCCCGTTGCTCGCGCAGCGGGCCGATTCAGTTTCGGTCACGGGCTATGCTTGCGCCCATGCGCGAACGAGGCCTCGAGTTCAAGGTCGGCCTGCTGATCCTGCTGTCGAGCGCGATCCTGATCGCGTTCATCTTCGTGCTCGGCAACTTCTCGCTGCGCTCGGGCTTTCACATCTATGTCGACTACGACTACATCGGCAGCCTGCAGGCGGGCGCGCCGGTCAAGGTCTCCGGCATCAAGGTCGGCAAGGTCTCCGATATCGAGTTCCGCGGCGGCAAGATCGACCAGGCGCTCGGCAAGCGGGTGCAGGTCCGGCTCACCGTGTGGATCGAGGATCGCGTGCGCGACAGCATCCGCAGCGATGCCGAGTTCTTCATCAACACCGCGGGCGTGCTCGGCGAGCAGTACCTCGAGATCGTGCCGGGCCGCGACTGGGAGCACCCGCCGATCGCGGCGGGCTCGCTCATCCACGGTGCGCCGGCCGTGCACGATCCGCCACGCACCGACCTCGTGGTCGCGCGCCTGTACGAGGTGCTCGACGGTGTCGCGTCGGTGCTGCGCGACGATCGCGACGCGATCAAGAATCTGCTGTCGAACAGCGCGAACGCGGTCAAGGAGGCGAACGAGCTGCTCCACGATAACCGCGAGAAGATCGGCGAATTGATCGGCAACGGCGCCGATCTCGCGAAGGAAGCGAAGATCACGCTATCGAAGGTCAACAACGGCCTCGGCGACGGCCGCCAGATCGGCACGCTCGTGGCGGACGCCGACGCGACGCTCAAGACCGCGCAGCACACGATGACGACGCTGACTCCCTCGGCGCAGGCGCTGATGGCCGACGCGACGCGGGTGACGAACATCATCACCGAGCAGCGCATCGACAAGGCGATCGACGCCGCCGACAAGGCCGCGTCCGCCGCGGGGAAGGCCGGGGGCCTCATCGACAACGTCAACGGGATGGTCACAGACCTCCGTGCCGGCAAGGGGACCGCGGGCGCGCTGCTCGCGCGCGACGATGTTTACAGCGATCTCCGCGAGCTGATCCGCGATCTGAAGCGCAACCCGTGGAAGCTGTTCTGGAAGG
>DAIRFU010000511.1:0-5313 GCA_036794935.1 Kofleriaceae bacterium
GAGCCCGCCGGTGAGGAGCAGCGAGGCCGCGTCCTCGAGCGGCTGATCCGGCGTGACGCTCTCGACGCGGCGGAGCATCGCGGCGCTGACCGGCACGCCCGAGATCACCGTCTTGAGCTGGACGAGCGCGCGCTCCTGGCTCGCACCGTACCACACGACGAACGCGATCAGCACGAGCCACGGGTTGTAGAACAGGCCGAACAGACCGATGACGACGGCGAACCCCTTGCCGAGCTTCGCGGCGATCCCGGTCGCGCGGTCGTGGCTCATCCGCATCGCGAGCACGGCGCGCAGCACGCGACCGCCATCCATCGGGAACGCGGGGAGCAGGTTGAACACTGCGAGGCCGATGTTGATCCACATCAGCTGCGTGAGCAGCGCGCCGCCGAGCGTCGTCACCTCGGCAAGCCGCGTCGTGCCGCCGGTCGCCGCGATCGCGATCCACAGCGCGCCGGCGATCGCGAGGTTGATCAGCGGGCCGACGATCGCGACCGCGAGCTCCTGGCGCGGGTTGTCGGGCATGTGCTCGAGGCTGGCGATGCCGCCGATCGGCAGCAGCATGATGTCGCGGGTCGCGATGCCGAAGCGGCGGGCGACGAGCGCGTGGCCGAGCTCGTGGACAACGATGACCGCGAAGATCGTGAGTACGAGAAACAGCCCGAGCGCGGTCGCGCCCACGCCGGCGCCCTGGAACATGTACGAGGCCCCGATCCAGACCAGCAGGACGAGCAGCGTCAGGTGCATGCGAATCGGAATCCCGGCGATCCGGCCGAGGTTCCACGTCCACCACGATCGGCGGCGAGGAGCCGCGGGCAACGTCTCGAGCGGAGCGGTGGGCATGCCCACGGTGACTTCAAGCGTCGTGCCACGACGCGCGCCGTGTGTTGGTGCGAGCGAGGCTGAGCGCGGGCCCTCAGACGGCGAGGTGACTCCTGAACTGCTCGACGTAACGCCCCAGCTCGCGATCGTAGACCCAGAGCTCCACGGCACCCCAGGGATCGCGATACACGAGCCCGCCGGGGATCAGCGTGACCACGCCGGTGCGTGTCGTGTCGCGCTCGTGATGCTCGACCTCGGCGACGAAGATCGGCTGCATCGCGCCGCCGGCGGAGATCCGGTAGAGCGCGAGCCAGGTCCGGTTCTCGGTGCGTCCGCCCGCGGTCGCGGCGAGCGCGATCACCGGCGTGCCGATCGCCGCATCGCCCGTGGCGAGCCCGACCAGCTCGGATGCGCTGCACCCGGCCGGCTCGGGCCACGTGGCGAGCTCTGCGACGATGTCGCGCGAGCTCTGCTCGGTCACCGCCTCGGGCGCGAAGAAGCCCTGCAACCAGGGCAGCGCGGCGAGCGGTGCGAGCGAAGCGAAGCGCACGCTCGTGATCGGAGCAAGGAGCGTTCCTCCGCACCGCGAGATTCACGCAGCGAGCCCCGGCCGGCGAGTCCGGCGGGGTCTGCACCTTGCAGCGCGCTGGAGCGTGTCCGCCTGGCAGATCGAACGCGCTGATGATCGGATCGCGCTCGTCGGTGATCTGCAGATCACGGATGCACCCGCGATCTGGCGGCGGTTGCGCGAAGTGGCCGCACCGCCCGCTCCCGCGTTGACGTTCGATCTCGCGCGGACGACAGCGATCGACGGCGCGGCGATGGCCCTGCTTGTCGAGCAACGCGCGTTGCTGATCGCGCGAGGAGTTCGCTGCGAGATCGTTGGGGGCAGCGACCAGCTCCGCGAAGTCGTGCGCCTGTTCCACGGGGACCGCACGGTAGCTCGCACGGCCCGCCAGCCCCGGCACGGCTCGATCGCACGGATCGGCGCCGGCACGGAACGCGCGCTTCGGCGCAGTCATGCACTCGTGGAGTTCGCCGGCGAGCTCATCGCGAGCCTGCGCCACCCGATCGCGGCGAACGCGCGCTCGGTGCCTTCCCTGGTCGTACGTGCCGGCGCCGACGGCGTACCGATCGTGGTCGTACTCAACTTTCTGGTCGGCTTCGTGATGGCGTTCCAGTCGACGCAGCAGCTGCAGCTCTACGGCGCGAACCTGTACGTCGCCGATATCGTCGGCATCTCGGTCACCCGCGAGCTCGCGCCGCTGATGACCGCGATCATCATGGCGGGCCGCTCGGGCGCCGCGTACGCCGCCGAGCTCGGCACGATGCGGGTGTCCGAGGAGATCGACGCGCTGCGCACGCTCGGCTTCGCGCCGATGTCATACCTCGTGCTACCGCGCATCGCCGCGCTCGCCGTGGCGGCCCCCGTGCTGACCTTGATCGGCGACGTGGTCGGCGTCGGCGGCGGCATCTTCGTCGGCTCGCACAGCCTCGGCGTCACGCCGATGGGCTTCCTCGCCGAGCTGCGCACCGTGCTCGTGCCGTCGGACGTGTGGACGGGACTGGTCAAGAGCGTCGCGTTCGGCATGGCGATCGCGTTCATCGGTTGCCAGCAGGGGCTGACCGCGAGCGGCGCCGCGTCGGGTGTGGGCCGCGGCACGACCTCGACCGTCGTGCAGTGTCTGTTCACGATCGTCGTCGTCGACACGCTGTTCACGGTCCTGTTCCGGGGGATCGGCGCATGAGCTCGGTGATCGTGGTGCGCGACCTCGCGATCGGCTGGAGCCGCGATGACGTGCTGCTCGAACGCGCGAGCTTCACCGTCGAACGCGGCGAGATCTTCGGCATCCTGGGCCGAAGCGCGAGCGGCAAGTCGACGCTCTTGCGCGTGCTGATCGGGCTCGAGCCCGCGCTCGCCGGCGAGATCGCCATCGCGGGTATCGGCGCCGCCCGGCTCGCCGCGCAGCGGCCGTCGTTCGGCGTGATGTTCCAGCAGGGCGCGCTGTTCGGCTCGCTGACGCTCGGCGAGAACGTCGCGCTGCCGCTCGTCCACTGGACCGCGCTGCCGGCCGACGCGGTGCGCGCGATCGTCCACGCGAAGCTGCGTCTGGTCGGGCTCGAGCACGCCCACGACCAGCTGCCGGCGACGCTGTCAGGCGGCATGCGCAAGCGGGCGGCGATCGCGCGCGCGCTCGCGCTCGAGCCGTCGCTGCTGTTCCTCGACGAGCCGTCGTCGGGGCTCGATCCGATCACGTCCGCCGAGATCGATCGCCTGATCCACACGCTCACGCGCGTGCTCGGCCTCACGGTCGTGCTCGTCACCCACGAGCTCGGTAGCATCGAGTCGATCGTCGACCGCTGCATCCTGCTCGATCGCGCGACCCGGAGCATCGCGGCGGTCGGCGCGCCGCGCGAGCTCGCGGCCAGCTCCGTGCCCGAGGTCCACGCGTTCTTCCACCGGCTCGCGGAGGCCGCGTGATGCCGGGCACGACCACGCAATTCAAGCTCGGCCTGTTCACGCTCGCCGCGCTGGCCGCGCTCGTCGCGGTCGGGATCGGGCTCGGCGTGCGCAGCGTCCGCCGCCAGACGGTCCGCTACCACACGTACTTCGACGAGTCCGCGCAGGGCCTCGACCTCGGCTCGCCGGTGAAGTACCGCGGCGTCCGGATCGGCACCGTGGCCGCGATCGCGATCGCGCCCGATCGCAGGTGGGTGAGCGTCGGCCTCGCCATCGATCGCGCGGCGACCGACCGGCTCGGGCTGAACCGGCTCGATCCAGCGCTGCGCACGCAGCTCGCGCTGCAGGGGATCACCGGCGTCAAGTTCATCGACATCGACTTCGTCGATCCGGCGCAGATGCCGCCACCCGACCTCGGCTTCGCGCCCGCCAAGAACTACATCCCGTCGCGCCCGTCCCTGTTCAAGGGACTGGAGGGCCGGCTCGGCGGCGTCACCCGCGAGCTGCCCGCATTGATCGATCACGCGACCGCGACCCTCGATGGCTTGACCGGCGTGCTCCACGAGATCCGCGACCAGCGGCTCGCCACGCGCGCCGGCACCGTGCTCGACGAGCTCGCCCGCACGAGCCGTGGCCTGCACCACTGGACGCGCGAGCTCGAGCGCGCGCGCGTGCCGGCTCGCACCGCGGCCGTGCTCGACCGGATCGACGGGGCGACAACGAAGCTCGACGCCACGCTCGACAAGCTCGCCGGTACCGACGAGCTGATCGCGAGCGCGAAGCGCGCGACCGATTCGTTGACCGAGGTCGGGCGGCGCGCCCGCGGCAGCAGCCGCGAGCTGACCCGAACCCTCGCCGACGTCGGCGAGGCCGCGCGCGCGTTGCGCGGGTTCCTCGACGAGCTCGAACGCGAGCCCGACATGCTGATCAAGGGCCGGACGAGGCGGCGATGAGGACGGCCTGGCTCCTCTGCATCGCCGCCGGCTGCGCGCTGACCTCGAAGGCTCCGCCGCTCGACATCCGGTACTTCTCGCCGGTCGCGGCGATCCCGCCGCCGGTCAGCGCCGAGCCGGTGCACGGCCGCGTGCGCCTCGGCCGCGTGACCTCGGCGTCTCACCTGCGCTACCGGATCGCGCACCGCCGCTCACCGGTCGAGCTCGAGCTCTCGGAGACGCAGCGCTGGGCCGAACAGCCGGAGGACTACGTACGCCGGTCGCTCGAGCACGCTCTGTTCGCGCGCGGTATCGAGCTCGCGGTGACCGGTGAGGCGCTCGCGGTCACCATCGAGGTCACCGCATTCGAAGACGTCGAGCGCGGCGGCCGCCACCTCGGCCGCGTCCAGCTCCACTACACCGTCGACGATGATGTCCGCGTGGTCGCGGAGGATGTCGTGACGGCCGAGCGCCCCGCGGCGAGCGGCGACATCGCGCACGTGGTGACCGCGATCGGCGATGCGCTTGCCACGGCGAGCGCCGAGGTCGCGAACCGGATCGCGTCGCGACTCGCCACGATGCCGTGACGTAGGCATTTGCGTTGCACACCACGAGGCCGTGACAATGGCCAGCTGCTGCCCCGCCGCAGGTGTTGCGCACGGTGCCGACGGTACGCGCGGCGCGCTCGCGTCGCGTCGAGTCCCCACGATCACCGTCGTGGTCGCAGCGCTATGCGCGGCCTCGCCTGCGATCGCCGACGACACGCCGCCGAGCGACGACCACACGGCCGCGGACGTCGCGCGCGCCCCGCTGCCCGGACAGGAGAGCGGCCGGATCGACGCGACACGCGAGCGCGACTCGCTGCTGCGCGACATCGGCCAGGGCGTGCTGCTCGTCCCGCGCGTCGCCGTCGAGGTCACGATGGCGCCGGTGCGCGCGAGTCTGTGGACGTTCGATCGTTACCGTCTCGTCGATCGCTGGAAGCAGATCTTCTTCGACGACAGCTATACCTACGGCCTGTACCCGACCGCGGTTCTCGACAGCACGTACGGGCTCACCGTGGGCGCCCGCTTCGTGCACCGCAACCTGTTCGGCGAGCGC
>DAIRFU010000512.1:0-5308 GCA_036794935.1 Kofleriaceae bacterium
GTTCGTCATCGGGTTCTCGGTGCTCGTCGGCCTCGAGATCCGCGGCCTGCTGGAGCCCGGCTGGGAGATCCGCGACGGCGCGGTCGTGCTGCACGCGATGGCGCTGAAGATCTCGGCCGGGCCGACGATGATGCTGCTGTACGTTGCGAGCGTCGCGACCATGGTGATGGCCGGCGTGCACGCCGCCGCGACGTACCGCGCGGGGCGTCAAGCGCAGCAGCAGCTGGTGATGCAGGCCTGGCACCTGCGCCAGCTCCTGCCGTCCGCGCCCGCGAGGACCTGACCGCAGCTAGCCGCCGACGATGATCTGCTCGATCAGCCACAAGAAAACCACGATCAGCGGGATCAGGATCAGCCAGCGATGCACGCTCGCCGGTCGCGTTTGTTCGATCGCCATGGCCGTCGCCAGTGCATGCGGTGCGCCGGATCCGGGGCGGCCGGCCGCGTAGGAGATCAGCGGACGCCGACGCCGAGGTTGCCGCGGGTCGCCAGCCACTGGGGATGGCTGACCGCCCGGATCAGGTGCTCGACGCCGTCGTTGCGCGCGCGGGCGCAGGCGACGATCGCGTTCGGCTCGCCGCCGACGAGCAGCGCCGCCCGGTCCGCGTTGCGCTCGCACACCATCAGGTACCTCGCGTTATCGAGCGCCGACGCGGGCATGGCCGAGAGCAGTGCCTCGAGGCGCGTGCGCAGCTTGACCGGCAGCGCGCCCTTGATCGCCTCGTCGTGCGCGCGCTGCACGTCCTCGTCGACGAACGCGGAGACGCTCTCGCGTAGAGCCGCGGGCCCGAACAGGCGTACGACGGAGGTCACGAGCCGGGTCGCGTCGCGCGCCGGCAGCCCGGCGAACGCGAGGTGCTCGGGGCGGGTCAGCTCGACCGCGCGCGCGAGCACCGCACGGATCTCGTCCAGCGGCGGCGGCGATGCCTCGGTGGTGAGCCGGCGGCCGAGCACGATCACCGGCGTCGCGGCCGCGACCACGGTGACGTCCTGCGTCGTATCGGCGAAGTACAGCATCACCGCGCCGGTACCGAGCACCGTGGTCAGGCGCGGGAACATGCTGACCGCCGGAGCCTTGCTCGCCGCGGGCATCCGCTTCGCGCCCGCACAGCCGGCGCGCGCCAGTGCCTCGTCGAGATCAGGCCACATCAGGGCCGCGGCCTCGGCGAGCGTCGACGCGATCGGCGCGAGCGGGTGCTCCTCGCTGACCAGCACGCTGCGATCCTCGACGGTCGCCTTGTACGGCTCGTCGTCGCGCATCTGATACGGCTTGTGGATCTGGAGGAACGCGTGCTGGTGGACGTCGGCGACGTGGCCGCATGCCACCGCGACCTCGAGCGTCGCGCGGCCGCCATCAGCCTTGTTCTGGCGGCGCAGCTCGTCTCCCCACGCGACCAGATCGACGAGCGCGCCGGTCGTGTGCGCGATCGCGGCGAGGTGCGCGGCGACCGCCTCGCGGCGCGACGGATCGTCGCTTTGCTTCGCGAGCTCGACGAGCACGCGGCGGGCGAGCGTCGCGCCCTCGGAGTCGGGCGCGAGCTTCACCGCGCCCTCGAGCGCCGGGATCGCCTGCCGCGTGTCACCGCGCTGCGCGCGCGCGTGGCCGAGCCGATACGAGAGCAGCGCGCGCTGGACCGCCTGTGCGCCGCTGACGCGATCGTCCTTCGCGGTGAGCAGCCGCGTGAGCATCGCCGCGGCGGCATCGACGTCGGCCTGCTCGAGCGCGATCTGCGATGCCAGGTCGACGGCGTCGACGTCGTACGGATCGCAGTCGACCGCGCGATCGGCGGCGGCGCGTGCGCGCACCTTGTCACCGACCGCGACGTAGTCGTACGCGGCACGCAGGTGGCGGGCCGCGCGGTCCGCCGGCGTCGCGCCGAACGCCGCCATCAGCTCGGCGGTACGCGCCGAGCCCGCGAGATCGCCGGACAGGTTCTGCCGCTCGAGCAGCTTCTCGAGCAGCGGTACGTGCTTGGCCTCGAGCGGCTGCGCCGACGCGACGGCCGCCGCGTAGCACGTACCTGCGCGCTCGTCATCGTGCAGCATGCCCATGGCCATGTCGCCGAGCGCCTCGAACAGCTTGAGTCGCTCCGCCGGATCGACCGTGCCGGTCGCCTGCCGGGTCAGCAGATCGGCGGCGCGCTTGTGATCGCCTTGCTCCATCGCGAGCTCGGCGAGCGCGTGCAGCGCCGGACCGTAGTTCGGCTTGAGATCGAGCGCGCGCTCGTAGAGTGCCGGCGCCTTCTCCGGGCGCAGCGAGCGGATCTCGGCGAGCGCCGCGTGATACAGGCCCTGCGCGACCTCGCTGGGGTAGCGCGCCGCGTCCTCGTGGCCGGCGAGCGGCGACAGGTGAAGGGCAGACTCGCGCCAGCGCCGCGCCTTGTAGCGGTTCTCGCCGAGCGCGAGCTTGATCAGGAGGTGGCCGCGGTGCATGCGGTCGGCGGTCGTCAGCGTCTGGTACGCATCCTCGTCGCGGCCGAGCTTCTCCTGCGCGTTCGCGAGCCGGCGATGGAGGTCGGCGACCAGCGCGCCGGGCGCGGCGGTCAGCGTCGTGCCGTCGAGGATCTCGCGCAAGAACGACTCGAGCTCCGTCCACCGGTTCGCATCCGCGTAGAAGTCCGAGAGCGCGACGATCGCCGGGATGTGATCGGGCACCGTGCCGAGCGCCTCGAGCAGGCGGCGCTCCGCGGCGGGATCGACGCCGGCCGAGCGCGACAGCGCCGCGAGCTGGGTCAGGATGCGCGCCTTCTCCGGCGGCGTCAGCGTCTCGTCCTCGAGCTTCTTCTCGAGGATCGCCTGCGCGTTCGCCGGATCGCCGCTCTTCTCGGACAGCCCGGCGAGCGCCCACGTCGCGTCGGCGTGATACGGGCGCAGCGCGAGCACGCGCTCGAACGCTGCCTGCGCGGCGGCCGCGTCGCCGACCCGGGCCTGGAGCACGTCGCCGGCCGCCATCAGCGCCGCGATCTTGACGTCCTCGTCGCGCACGCTGTCGGCCTCGCGCAGCTTCGCGTCCGCGAACGCGCGTGGATCCTCGTCGGCACTCGACAGCTCGGCGAGCACGGCGAGCGCGGTCGGGTGCTCGGGCACGAGCGCGAGCGCCTGGTCGATCGCCTGCCGCGCGCCCGGCTTGTCGTCCTCGCTGTTGCGCAGCTGCGCGAGCCGGATGTAGAGCACGGCGAGATCGCCGCGCGACGGACCCTTGGCGATCGGCGGCGGGGTCGGGTGCTTCACGCCGGCGCGGCCGGGACGCGGTGCCGGCTTCTTCGGCTCGGCGGGCGCGTCGGGCTCGGCGTGCGCGAGCTGGTCGGCGAGCTCGGTGATCCGGTGCTCGAGGATCGCGGCAGCCTCGCGCGGGCGGCCGGCCTTGGTCAGTGCGGTCACCATCTGATCGGCGAGCGCCGGATCGTCGGGCGCGACGGTGCGCGCGTGCTTGAGCGTCGCGGCGGCTTCCTCGGGCGCATCGAGGTGATCGATCAGCACGCCGGCACGACGCGCGAGCAGCTGCCCACGCTCGGCCGGATCGCGCGACAGCGCGGCGCGGCGGCGCAGCACGTCGGCGAGCTCGCCCCACCGGGCGTGCCCCTGGTAGAGCTCGTCGAGCCTGGCCCACGCCTCGATATCGTCGGGCCACGTCGCCGTGATCAGCGCGTACGCCTCGATCGCGCGGTCGGGGAGCTCGAGCTCGGTCACGTAGATGCGCGCGATCGCGTGCAGCGCCTGGCGCGCCTCCTCGCTGCCCTCGGCGAGGTCATTGATGCGGGTCAGGGTCTCGATGACCTTGCTCCACCGGGCGACCGAGCCATAGAGATCGGCGACCTGCTGGAGGATCGAGGTGTCACCGGGGGCGAGCAGGCGCAGCTTCTCGAGCGCGTCGATCGCGTCGTGCGGCCGGTGCAGCTTCTCGGTGTAGATGCCGGCGAGCTCGCGCAGCAGCTGACCTCGCTCGGCCTCGGGCGCCGCCGTGCCGAGCCGCGGATCGGTGCGCTCCTCGAGCGAGGCCGCGAGCTCGACCCAGCGGCCCTCGCCGCGATACAGCTCCTCGAGGCGCGCGCGCGACACCGCGTCGTTCGGGAGCATGCCGAGGATGCGGCGCAGCTGCGCCTCGGCGTCGCGCGGCCGCTTCTGCTCGGCGCGGATCGTGGCGACCTCCATCAAGAGGTCGGCAGCGGCGTTCGCGGTCTCGGCGTCCTCGGCCATGCCCTCGTACAGGTTGGCGAGCCGGTCCCACGCCTTGTGCTCCTGCGCGATGCGATGCAGCCGCGCGCGGACCTCGGCATCGCCGTCGGGCGTGCGGCGCGCCTGCGCGAATGCGCGGGCGAGCGCGTCGAACGCGCGGCTGATGTCCTTGCCGCCGGTCTCCCAGACCTCGGCGGCGCGATACAGCCAGCGCAGCCGGCTCGTCGCGTCGGGCGCGGGCAGGCTCTCGTACGCGACCGCGAGCTCCTCCCACGGCGTCTCGAACGCCTTGTTCGGCAGCGCCGGTAGCGGCGGGCGGCGAACCGGCGCCTGCGGCTTGCGCACGCTGGTCATGCCGGGAAGCGGCGGCGGCGCACCGGACGGCCGTCGCATGCGCGGCGATGCCGCCGAGATCTGCGGCGGGCGCGGCGGCGGGGGCGGCAGCTTGCTGCCCGGCACGGGCGGGCGCGGCGGCATCGCGAGCTTCGCGAGGTCGGCGCCGGAGAGCTGCATCGTCGCGTTCTCCTGCCGGAACTCGCCGCCGGCGCCCACCTTGTCGCCGCGCTTGATCGCGTCGGCCATCTGCTGCATGCCGGACGCGGCCATCTCGACCTCGGCGATGTCGAGCGGCTGCGTCGAGTCGCCGACGCTGAGATCGGCGTCGGCGAGCGGCTCGGTGGCGAGCCGGCGCTCGCGCGTGGCACCGCTCGCGCTGGCCGGGCTCGCGGCCGGTGCGGCGCGATGGGCCGCACTCTGCGCCTCGGCGATCGCGGTCTCGTGCTGCACCCACGCCGCTTGCGGCTCCGGCTTCGGCGCCTTGTCAGTCTCGCGGTACTTGCCGATCACGCGCGCGAGCCGCCACAGGTGTGACGTGGTCTCGGCATCCTCGGGCGAGAGCAGCAGGCTGATCAGGTGCGTGCGGAACGCGCGCGGCGCATCCTTGAGCTGCTCCTCGATCGTCTGCGCCTTGCGGCGGAGCAGCTGCACGCGCTTCTCCGTCGAGGCCGCGCGCTCGATCAGCGCGCCATCGACGGACACCAGCTCGTTCCACGCGCGCGCCTTGGGCGCGAGCGCCTCGAGCGCCGCGCGCACGTCGTCGCGATCGGGGCCCCACGAGAACGCGGCCAGCGCG
>DAIRFU010000513.1:0-5300 GCA_036794935.1 Kofleriaceae bacterium
GACTAGATCGGGCTCGCCGCGCGCGGCAACGAGCTGCTCGGGCTCTCGCTCGCCAAGGACATGTAGTGGACCGCCTGGGAGCGGCGCCCGCTCTCGGCCGCACAGCTCACGTATGCCGAGGCCGACGTCCGCCACCTGCCGGCACTGTACGCGCTGCTCGCGGAGCGGCTCGGCCCGCGCCTCGCCTGGGCCCGCGAGGAGAGCCTCGCGGTGCTCGCCGATGCGGCGGCGGCGGCCGCGGTGACTCCGGAGACGGCATGGCAGAACGTCGGCGGTGTGCGCGGCCTCGACCCGGCGGCGCGCGCGGCGGTCGTCGTGCTCGCGGCCTGGCGGCAGCGCGTCGCGATCGAGCTCGATCGCCCGCTCGGCCAGGTGCTGCCGGACAAGGCACTCGTCGAGCTTGCACGGTCGCGTCCGGAAGGCCCTGGCGGCGTGCGCGCGATCAAGGGCATGGCGCCGATCGGCAAGACGCGCGCGCAGGAGATCGTCGCCGCGCTCGCGCTCGCGGAGCGTCCCATCGCGACCGCGGAGCGGCCGAGCTGGCGGGCACCGAGCACGCGCGCCCAGCGGTGGGCCGAGATGCTGATCGCGATCGTGCAGGTCGTCAGCGAGGAGAGCCGCATCGCGCCGCGTCTGCTCGGTACGCGCGCAGATGCCGAGGAGCTCGCGCGCACCGTCGACGAGCACGGCATCGCCGCAGCCGCGCGGCTGCCGGCGTTTGCGACCTGGCGCCGCGAGGTGCTGGGCTCGGTGTGGGAGGGCTGGCTGACCGGGCGGATCGCGATCGTCGGCGATGCGACGGCCACGCACGGGCTGCGGCTCGTCGCGCGCGACTGAGCTACGACCAGCCGACCCAGTAGAACACGAGCGCGTGATAGCCGCGGGCGCGGTGCGCGGGCTCGATCGCCGCGGAGACCTTGCCGCGATCCGGGGCGCCGCCGACGACGCCGGGCCACGGATCGATCATGACGAGCTGCTCGTCGGTCTTCGCGTCGAGCCGATCGATCGTGATGCCGACCGCGTGCGCGACGGTATCGCCGAGCACGTTCGCCCCGCCGGCGCCCGGCTCCGGGTGCAGCGTGCCGAACTCGGTCGGCATCATCGCGCCGCGATAGCCCTTGCCTGCCTTGACCCAGTCGAGGAGCGCGGCCGTCGGCATCGCGACGCGCCGGCACTGCAGGCGATAGCCGAGCTCGTGCAGGCTCCCCACGCGACCCGCGAACCAGCGCTGCACGTTCTCGATCGCGCCGCCGTCGCGCGAGGTGTTGAGCTCGTGGAACATGCTCTCCTGGATGCCCGGCGCGTACGCACCCGCGCGGTACGCGATCCGGCGCAGCAGGTACGCGGTCGCGGCGCCGCAGCACGCGCTCGACGTGTGAAAGCTCGGCACCAGGAACCGGATGTCCTCCGGTCCCTGCATCACGACGTCATCGCGAGACACGGCTACCCCCACGAGCGCCTCGCAGCGTACACGAGCGGCGCGCGCGCGTGTTCGGCGTGGCCCACGGATCGAGCGCCCGTCACGTTCCTGTTACGCCGGCCGTGCGCGAAACATACCTTGACACTATGTCAGCGTTCTTGTACTGACACAGTGTCAACAAATGCCGCGCCGCCCTGACCTTGCCCGACGAGCCGAGCTGGCCACCGCCGCGTTCGAGGTGCTGCGCACGCGCGGCATGCAGACGAGCATGCGCGAGCTCGCCGAGGCGCTCGGGGTCAAGCGGCCGACGCTCTACTTCTACTTCCCCGACCTCGGCGCGGTGTTCGAGACCGTGCTCGAGCAGACGTATCAGGAGCACACGGCACTCGTGATGGCGCGCATCGCGGCGCTGGCGCACCCGCTCGATCGGCTGCGCGCCGTGGTCGACACCACGATCGAGTTCCACCGCGATCGCCCGCACCTGATCGGCGGCCTGTTCCAGCTGTGGGCTCTCGGTGGCCGCGACCTGGCGACCGTGCTCGAGCGCGAGCGGCGGATCGTGGTCGCGGCGCGCGATGGGCTGGTCGCCGATCTGCGCGCGGGCGTGGCGCGGCGCGAGGTGCTGCCCTGCGATCCGGACCGCATCGTCAACCTGGTGCTCGCCGTCGTCGACGGCGTGCTCGTCCATCACGTGCTCGGCATCGCGCGCGCCGACGGTGTCATCGAGGAGCTCGCGGCGCGCGTCATCGAGCCGCTGCGGCCCCGCCAACGCAAGACGAGGAGACGATCATGACCCAGCCCACGACCAAGCCCCTGTTCCTGGCCCGGCTCGCCGGCACGCAAGCCGAGATGGGCGCGCAGCACGGTCGGCTCGCCGCCGCCGACGCGCTCCGCCTCGTCGACTTCTATCGCACGATGCCCGAGCGCGCACTCGCCGGCGGCATGCACGGCATCGCGGGCGCACTCGGCCGTGCGGCCGCACGCGGGCTCGCCCTCGCGTGGCAGGCCCGTCTCGCACGCGATCGGCCGGCGGACCTCGCGGAGCGCTCGCGCGCGTTCATGGAGGCGGCACTCGCGGAGCACCCGGCGGCGCCGCGCGACGCGCTGCTCACGCTCGCCACGATGGACTCGCTACAGAACTGCGTGTCGCTCGTCGCGAAGGCCAAGCTCGGCCCGTTCGCGAACCCGTTCGCGGCACGCGCGGCGGCCGCCGCCGTACCTGCGTGCTCGTCGGTGATCGCGTGGGGCGACGCGACGGAAGACGGCGAGCTGCTCTTCGCGCGCAACTTCGACTTCCCCGGCATCGGCGTGTGGGACGCCGCACCCGCGTTCGTGGTGTGCGCCCCGGCCGGCGGCCAGCGCTACGGCTTCTTCACCACGCGCGGGGCCGACACGCCGGTCGTCACCTGCGTCAACGAGGCGGGCCTCGTGATCGCGCCGCACACGCGCTGGCACGTGGGCGTCAAGTTCGGCGGCGCGATGATCGTCGATCTCGTGCACGACATCGCGCGGCGCGCCGAGTGCCTCGACGACGCGATCCGGATCGCGCGCGAGCGTCACGTATCGTCGACGTGGGGCATCGCGGTCGGCTCGGCGCGCGAGCAGTCCGGCCTCGTGCTCGAGATCGCGGGCCCGGCCGTCGAGGTCGTGCGGCCCGCCGCGGGCGCGAGCTTTTTGGTCTGCGCGAACCGCTATCGCTCGCCGTCGCTGCAGGCCGGCCAGGTCGCCGCGTCCGCGGCGTGGGCGCAGCACTCGGAGCGCCGCGAGCGCCGGCTGCGCGCGCTCGTCGACCCGGCGAGTCGGGCAGAGCCTGCCTCGCTCCATTCCGGGGCACGCGAGACGCGGCTGACGCCCGAGATCGCGGCCCGCCTGCTCGGTGACCGCCATGACGTCGAGGCACCCGCGATCCGGCGCCGGCTCGGCGGCACGCTCGCGCAGCCGACGAACGTCCACGCGGTCGTCGTGTCGCCCGCGCAGCAGCGCGCGCTGCTCGGCGTCGATCGCGCGCCGTGCTGCGAGGGCACGTGGGCCGAGCTCGCGTGGACGTGGGACGGTCCGGCGGGTGGCTGGGAGCTCGGCGACGCCGCCGGCTCGGGCTTCACCGCGCGCCTGCGCGAGGACATCGTCGCGCCGCACGATGACGCGACCTTGCACGTGCAGGAGGCAGCGCGGGCGTACGAGTCGGCGCACGACGTCGGCCGGGCGCGCGCGGCGCTCGAGCGCGCGGTCATCGCCGATCCGGACGATCCGTCCCTGCGCCTCGCCGCCACGTGGCTCGCGTACGAGGAACACGCATTCGCAGACGCGGTCGCGCACGTCCGCGCGGGGCTCGCGCGCGAGACCGAGAGCTACCGCCGCGGCCAGCTGCTCCTGTGGGGCGCCCGCGCCGCACACACGGTCGAGCCGGCGCAGGCCGCGCACTGGACCGACGAGCTGCAGCGCCTGTCGGGCCCACATGTCGACGAGCTCCAGGCGGCCTCGGGTCGCCGTTATCGCGGACGCCCGCTGATCAACTTGATGATGGTCGACGCGTACTGAGCCGCGAGGGGCACCGACACGAGCCCCTTGGCCCGAGCGCACCCCGTGGGATACCCTCGACGGCCAAGGGGGCACTCATGGGATTCGACACGCTCATCTTCGTCAACATCGTCCTCGGCCTGCTCGGCGGCACGCTGGCGGCAGCTGCACTGATCGTGTCGAAGAAACCCGACGCCAAGCAGTACATCGACAAGCTCGCCGCCTATCAGGCGATCATCGGTGTCGGGCTGATCGCGGTGTCCGTGATCAACTTCCTGCGCATGCTCGGCTACATCACCGCGCTGCTCCGCTATGCGACGCTATTTGGCGCGAGCTTCATCGCGATGGTCGCCGCCGGCTTCTTGCTCGGTGCGCTGTTCGGGATGCCGCAGATCGCGAAGTGGATCCCCGGCGACTCGTCGGCCGAGCAGAAGGCGCTCGAGCTCAGCAAGAAGGTGACCCCGTATCAGGTCACGCTCGGCGTGATCTCGGTGATCGCCTCGCTGCTGATGCTGCTGTACATGCTCGGCATTCTCTGAGGCTCACCGCGAGCCGTAGTTGTGCGCCGTCTTCTCTTCGTTGCGATCGGTTGCCGGCGGGGGCTCCGGGGATAGCGCGCTGATCCGCGCGCGCGTCCCCTCGTCGAGCTCGACATCCTTCGCGGCGAACGCGGGCGCGAGCTGGGCGACGTCGCGGCCACCGACGAGGACCGACGTCACCGCCGGGTGCGACGCGACCCATGCCGCGGCCAGCGTCGCCGGCGCGTGGCCGAGCTCCGCTGCGAGCGCGGTGAACCGATCGGCGATCTCGAGGTAGCTCGGGAGCCCGTAGCGCGTCCGGTACATCTCGCGGTCCACGAGCCGGCCGGTCTCGGGACGGCGCGTGACACCGTACTTGCCGGTCAGCAGGCCGCCGCCGGTCGGGCTGTACGGAATGACACCGATGCCGAGCGACTGCGCCATCGGCAGGATCTCGATCTCGGCCGTACGCTTGACCAGGTTGTACATCGGCTGGATCGCGACGAGGGGCGCGAAGCCCTCGAGGCGGGCGATGCCGAGCGCGTGCGCGACCTGCCAGGCCGCGAAGTTCGAGCACGCCGGGTACAGGATCTTGCCCGCGCGCACCAGATCGTCGACGGCGCGCAGCGTCTCGCCGAGATCGGTGACGTCATCGAAGCGGTGCAGGTAGTAGAGGTCGATGCGATCGGTGTCGAGCCGGCGCAGGCTGGCCTCGACCGCACGCACGAGGTGGTAGCGCGACGTGCCGCGCGCGTTGGGTCCGGGCCCGGTCGGGAAGTACGCCTTGGACGCGAGCACGAGCTCGTCGCGCTCGCCCTTCATCAGGCGGCCGACGATCTGCTCCG
>DAIRFU010000053.1:0-17312 GCA_036794935.1 Kofleriaceae bacterium
GCTGCGCTAGCCCGATGCGGCCCTGGTAGTGACTCTTGAACGTGGTGGTCAGCTCGGACATCACCCGTGCCGTCATGCGCCCGTATGCCTCGGGCCCGAGCTTGCGCAGTGCGTGGCTCACCAGGTAGCCGCCGACGCTCCACGCGAGCCCGAAGCTGCGCACCAGCGTGGTCGGCGCCCGATCGAGGCTGCCGTAGATGTAGACCTGCTTGTGCGTCGCCGAGCCGTAATGGCTGTACGTGGTCATGTCGCGCGCCGCGACGTGCTCCATCGCCGCGAGGATCTGCGAGACGAGCGATCCGCCCCCGATCGCGTCGAACGCGAGGGTCGCGCGGGTCGCACCGACCGCGGCGACGAGGTCGCCCGCAAACGTGGACGCCGAGCTGTCGACGACGTGGTTCGCGCCGAGCGCGCGCAGCTGCTCGACCTGAGCGGGGCGACGCACGATGTTGACGAGCGGCACGCCATCGGCGGCGCAGATCTTGACGAGCATCTGTCCCAGGTTGGATGCGGCGGCCGTGTGCACGAGTGCGTGATGGCCCTCGGCGCGCATCGTCTCGACGAAGCTGAGCGCGGTCATCGGGTTGACAAACGACGACGCGCCTTCCTCCGCGGTGCGCCCGGGCGGGAGCTCGCGAACCGCGGCGGCGGGCAGCGTGCGGTGCGTCGCGTACATGCCACCATTCGCGGCGGCGACGACCTTGCCGAGGAGCGCCTGCGCGGCGGGGCTCGCCCCGGCGGCAATGACCGTGCCCGCGCCCTCGGTGCCCACCGGCAGTGGTTTGTCCACGCGCCCGGCCGACATCGCGACCGCTGCGGCGGGGGCGGGCGCGACGAGCGCACCGTCCTCGATCGTCGCGCGCGACAGGTCGGCCATCGACAGCATGAGGTAGAGATCGGTGGGGTTGATCGGGGCGGCATCGACGCGGACGATGACGTCGTCGGCCGCCGGATCGGCGAGCTCGATCTCGTCGAGCGCGAGGCGGAGTCGAGCGTCGGCGGTGAGCGTCGAGCGGAGCGCGCGGGCCTTCATGCGCGCATCGTACTCCTCGCGCGGCTGCTCACGCTCGCCCGGCCCGGCGAACCCAGTCAGGCACGTGCCTCAGGGGCCGGTCTTGGGGGTGTCGGGCGGCGAGCGCATGGTCGCACGCCGACATTGTCGGCCCGGCGTCAGCTCACTTGGCGTGCGCAGCTGGCTTGTAGGTCCCGGCCGGCGGGCGCGAGGCGATCACGAGCCGATTCCACGCGTTGATCACGGTCGCGACGATGGTCAGGTCTGCGACCTCTTGCTCGTTGAACTGCTGCTTCACCGCCTCGTACTCGGCGTCGGCCACGTGACCGTCGGCGACGAACGTGATCACCTCGAGCCAGCGCAACGCGGCGCGCTCGCGGTCGCTGTAGTACGGCGACTCTTCCCAGGCATCGAGGCCGTACATGCGTTGCTCGGTCTCGTCGATCGCGCGCAGATCTTTCCAGTGCATGTCGATGCAGTACGCGCAGCCATTGAGCTGCGACGCCCGCAGCTTGAGCAGGTGGACGAGTCGCGTCTCGATGCTGCATGACGCGAGGTACGTCTCGAGCCCGATCATTGCCTTGTAGGCGCCCGGTGCGAGCGCCGCGAGATTCATCCGTTGCTTCACGATGCCTCTCCTGTTGGTTCACCGGCACCCTACCACCGCGCGCGCGGCTGGCTCGTCGTGTGCCGATCCGGAGCTGGGCGGATCCGATCGTCAATCGAGCGCCGCGGGACGCAACCGTCGCAGCCTCAGCTGCACGTGATGACTGCCGGGAGCGGCTTGCAGGCGCACGAACTCGACGCTGTTCGTGTCGGGCAGGGTCGCGCCGTCCAGCGAGCCCGGATCCCAGCTGATGATGGCGATGTCATCGTAGCTGGCCTCGCCATCGCGGCTGGCCGGCGGCATGTGGCGCAGGAACAGCCTCACCGCGCGCGGGTGAGCCGAGTCGTCGGTCGGCGAGACATCAGGATGATCCGCCGGCATCGCCAGGTCGGCCCGAAACGCGGTCCAGTCCGCATCGCCGCCGGGATTGGAGTAGGCCGTCTGCTGCCCGAAGATTCGATCGCCGGACGACGCGTAGTAGCGCGCCACGATCTCGATCGGGCCCGCGTTGTCGAGCTTGATGTAGCCGAGGAGGGTCAGGTCCTTGTTCGGGGTACCCTCGGCGTCACCGATCACCCGGACCCGGTTGCGGTACGCCAGCACCGAGTCGCTCGAGTTGGACGATGACCGTACCGAGCACACCGCCGCGACCCCGCGATGCGGCGCCCGCATGCAGACGCTCAGCGATCCGGGCGTGGTGTCCCAGCGCGCGGCCTCGAGCAGATCGGAGTCGGCGTCGTAGTCCTCGACGTCACCGTGCAGCATCAGGTCGCGCCCGGTGCGCACGCGATCGACGGAGGGTGCACTGACCTCGATCAGCGACTCGTCGGCATCGGTCAGCCCGCGCAGATCGACGAGCCCGATCCCATCGTCTCCGACGGTGACGTCCAGCTCCACCACGCGATCCTCGACGACGTGCGCATCGCCGGCCAGCTCGATCCAGCCACGGCCGCCGAACGGATACAGCACCGCACTCGGCGACAGCTCGCCTAGCCGGCGCAGCTCGCGATCCTGCAGCCGGCCGCCGATCAGGCGCGGTCGGTAGTCCTCGAGGTAGATCGGCATCGCGTACGCGGTCACCGGCTCTCCGTCGCGTAGATCGACGAGTGCCGTCAGCCCCAGCATCGTCTCCTGGCGCGCCTGATCGAACGCGAAGTTGCCAAGCGAATGAAACACCAGCGCGCCGCCGTCGACCCGGATGCCCTGCGCGACATGAGGATGGTGGCCCACGAGCAGCCTGGCTCCGGTGGCGAGCACGGAGTCGAAATAGTTGCCGGGGCTGGTCACCGGCTTTTGCCCGTACTCGATGCCGGTGTGCATCAGCACGATCGGCCGGATGTTTGCGGCCTGTGCCTCGGCGATGCGAGCGCGCATCGTGGGCTGATCGCGCAGGTCGGCCGCGCCACCCTTGTCGTCGGTCGCCACGTAACTCAGCGGGTGGTCGTCGCCCACGATGGAGGTCGCCGACAAGAGCTCGTATCGCGTGCCGCCCAGCATCTCGACGTGTGGCGTGTAGGCCTCCGCGGCGTTGGCGCCCGCGCCGCTGTACGGGATCCCGACCTCGTCCAGGTGCCGCCTGGTATCGGCCACGCCGGCCTCGAGGTAGTCGTACATGTGATTGTTGCCGAGGGAGACGTAGCGGATGCCGACCTCCCGCAGCGCCGGCAGCGAGCCCGGCAAGGTGAAGAACACGAACGCCTTGTCCGGGTGCGGGGTCAGCGGCTCGTCGGTGACCGGCGACTCGAGGTTGACCACCGGGTAGTCGGCGGTCGCCAGCAGGGGTGCCACGTGCTCGAAGATGGTGCGGGTGCCGGGCAACGGATCGGCGGTCGAGATGATCGCCTCGGGATCAGGGGGCGGCACCTCGCCGCGCGGCGTGCTGTCGTCGGAATCCAGAAAGCGCCGGCCCAGGGCCACGTCGCCGCCGAAGAAGAACCGGGTGACGCCGGCTTCCACCGGATCGAGCACCACCGCGTCGAGGTCGAGGCGCGTGACGTCGAGCGGCGCGAGCAGCAGCGCCACCTGGACGTGCGACCGGTAGCCAGCGGCGGTCACCGTGAGGAGCCGGTTGCGGCGCAACCGCCCCTCGAACGCGAAGCTGCCGGTCGCGTCGGTGATCGCGTCGACGGGCCCGTCACCCTCGGCAGCCGAGAGCGTCACCAGCGCGCCGGCCAGCGGCGTGCCGTCGGCCGACCGCACGACACCGCTCACATCGATGCCGGTCGCGTCGAAGTGGTCGCGGAACTCCTGCTCGGCGGCCGCGAATCGATCGCCGTCGTCGTCGGAAGCCGTCTGGCACGCTGCCAGCGCGAGACCGATCACGACAGCGCACCCGTACAAACATGCGAGTCGCACCCATCGATCATGATACCGCAGCGGACGGGCCAAGCCGCGCAAATTTGCTGACGCAAAACGAGCCGCGGAGGGGCCGCAGGGGTCGTACGATACGTACATGCTGCGCGCCGGGCTGCTTGTACTCGCCGTCGCTGGCTGCGGCCGGCTCGGATTCGAGGCGGCGTCCATCGACCTCGACGCCGGCGAGCGCGGCGCCGATGCCGCGCTCACGCCGTGCGCGTTCGAGCTGTGCGACGGTTTCGAGGCCGGTGCGCTCGACACCTCGCTGTGGACCATCGATCCGATGGTCACGCGCGACACGGCCGTCGCTCATCGCGGGACCGCATCGGCGCGCATGCACGTCGACGCGATCGCACCAAACGAGACCGCCGCCGCGACGCTCAGCGAGTCGCGCACGCTGGCGTCCTCGCGAGAGCTGTGGGTGCGCGGCTGGTTTCGCCTCTCTGCCCTCCCGGCGAGCGGCAACGAGCTCGACGTCATCGCGCTCGCGCAGTCCACCGCCGCCGACGCGGCCCACTCCGTGTTCGTGGCCGCCGATCAGGTCGGGTTCAGGCTGCCCAGCGGCATCGCTGCCTCGACGATGATCGCGCTCCCGATCGACACCTGGTTCTGCCTCGTCTGGCACGTGCGGCTCGCGGCGAGTGGCGGCGCGGTCGACCTCTCGGGGGAGCTGTTCGACGGCGGCTCCGCGACCGGTGGACAGACCGACACCGTGCCACCGATCAGCGTGCTCCGGCTCGGGATCCGCTTCGCGGCTCCGCAGGTCACGGTCCAGCAGCCACCTCTCGACCTCTGGCTCGACGACGTGCTCGTCGACTCCGCGCCGCTCACCTGCGCGAGCTGATCAGCGGATCGCGAGCGTGAGCGTCACCGCCTCGTCGCCGGCAAAGGTCGTCCACGGGCAATCGGGTTCGGCGCAGTTCAGCGGATCGCCCGTCCCTTCGTGCCGCCGATGCACGAGCGTGTAGTCACCGATCGCGAGTGCTCCGAGCGCGTACCAGCGCTCGTCGTGCGCGCAGCCTTCGGTGTTCGTCGGCACGAATCGATCCTCGCCCGCGAATGCCACGCGGGTGCCGTCTGCGCCGTACAGCTCGAGGGCATCCGGCGCCAGCACATCGTGCTGCGGGAACGTGATCTGGACCTCGTCCGTCAGCGTCACGGTCTCGGTCTCGCCCCACCGCGGCGCCGTGCTCGACAGCGTCGGCGATCCGTCCGGCAGCGCCCCGTGCCGCACGATCGCGAAGCTCAGGTACTCGGGACCGCTGCACGGATCGAGAAAATCGCAGCCCGCGAGCAGGAGGACTGCTGCATATACGATGCGCATACCTCGTGGAGTATCGGCGCGCGGTCGCGGCGCTGGGGCTGACTTTGCCTGGCTCGCGTGCGAGGCTGCTTCTCACCTCGTGAGTCATCGCACCGTCCCCTCTGACTCTCCTGTCCGGGTGATCGCCATGCCGCGGCACCCGCCCGCCGGGTCATGACAGATTCCTGAGGCACCCGCGTGCAAATCCACGCGCTTGCCGTGGCGCACGGGTTGCTCGAGTCACACGCCATGAAGTCCCTCCTTCTCCTCGCACTCCTCGTCGTCGCGTGCTCGGACGACCAAGACCTCGCGGCCGACCAGGGTCCGTGCACGAACCTCGACGAGACCGCATGCACCGCCGACTCGCGGTGCCAGCAAGCCTACGAAGACAGCGGCTTTCAGCCCGAGCCGTTCGCGGAGCAGTGCGCGCTCGTCGAGTCGGGCCCGGCTTCCAGCGCGGCATGCGAGACCTTGACGTTCGACGAGTGTCGCGCGCGAAACGACTGCAGCCTCCTCTACTGGCAAGACCTCGGCCCGGACGACGCCCCGGCGGGCGACCCGTTCTACAAGAGCTGTGCGACCGAGGGGACGTTGTGACCCGGTGGCTCGATCTATACGAGCCGATCGATGTGCCCACGCCGATCGGCGACGGGCTGTGGGTGGTCGACGGTCCTCTGGTGCGGATGACGTTCGCCCCCGCGATGCGCGTGCCGTTTCCGACGCGCATGGTGATCGCGAGACTTCGCGGCGGCGAGCTCTGGGTCTGGTCGCCGACCGAGCTCACGAACGAGCTGCGCGCGCGAGTCGATGCGCTCGGTACGGTCCGGCACCTGATCTCGCCGAGCCGGCTCCATTACACGCACATCGCGACGTGGCAGCGCGCGTACGAGGGGTCGATCGCGTGGGCGTCACCCGGCGTGCGCGAGCGCGCCGCGTCGCACGGCAACGAGGTCCACTTCGACCGCGATCTCGGCGATGTCGCCGAGAGCGACTGGGAAGGCGAGATCGATCAGCTGATCTTCCGCGGCAGCCGTACGATCGAGGAGGTCGTGTTCTTTCACCGCTCGAGTCGCACGCTCGTCCTCGCGGACCTGATCGAGAACTTCGAGCGGAAGAAGCTCGGTCTGACCTGGCGCCTGATGGCGACGCTCGGCGGGGTGCTCGATCCCGACGGGAAGGCGCCGATCGACTTCCGCGCGACGTTCGCAGGCCACAAGGACGTCGCGCGTGCGTGCTTGCAGCGCATGCAGGCATGGCAGCCCGAGCGCATCGTGATGGCGCACGGGCGCTGGTACGACAAGGACGGCGGCGAGGAGCTCGCGCGCGCGTTCCGCTGGCTGCGCTGACGGCTCACTGCTGGAACCAGCTGCAGGTCTGCTCGACGCAGCCACAGAACGTCGGGCGTGCGTACTGGATGTAGATCAGCGTCTCGACGCCACCGGCGAGCCACCACGCGGTGCACGCGTTGCGATCCGTGCCCTCGCAGTCGCCGTCACTCGTGCAGCGCCCGCGGCCACCCGGCAGGCGGGTGCGCCCCGCGGACGGATCGTAGACCGCTTTCGGCGTCGAGTAGTGGGGCGTCGGCGTGCACGTCTTCCCGCCTGCGCAGCTGGGACCGCGCCGCTCGACGAAGGTCACGTTGATCGCGAGCTCGCCATCGGGCGCGCCGATCTGCGCGGCCGCCTCCGCGACCCACGCGCCGAGCGTCGCGAGGTCGCGCTGGCACACGTAGACATCGAGGGACAGACACGACGCGTCGCCGACGTCGGGGCACTTGTCGATCGAGTACAGCGCCGCGCTGCCCACCGACAGGCCGCCGCGCGAGAAGTACTGCTCGGAGAACGTCTTCCAGAGCGCCTCGCCCTCGGTCTTCGTGAGGTCGCGGCCGGTCCGCAGCATGTGGACGCCGGCTGGCGTCGGCGTGATCTGAAAGCCGGCGGCCTCGGTGGGTTGCGCCTCGATCAAGCGGCCTTCCCTGGCGCGCGCGAGGCACTGCGCGTCGACCGGCGGTCCCGGATCGGGCGGCTGGTCGGCGGGCGGATGGGCAGGCGCGGTCGCGCCGCCGCAAGCGGCGAGCAGGATCAGGGCGGCGAGGCAGCGCATCACGATGTCATGACGCGCGAGCGCTCGATCGTGGGCAACATTCGTCGCGCGACTTCCCGGCGAGGTGCTGGGGTCTAGTCGCCCGGCAGATGCGGGAGCCAGCCACGACGGCAGTCGGTGCGCTGCGCTGTGATCGCGCATAGTTGGCGTTGGCATGAACGCTGCTCCATGCGCGCGCCATGAAGGCGATCCTGACCATTGCAGTTGCTTCCGCAGCCCTGTTCTCCAGTGCGGCGTGGGCGAAAAAAACGGCTCACCCGGCGAGTGTCACCAAGACCGCACGCGACGGCGACATCGCGAGCCGTTATGTCCTGCGCGCCGATGGCCACCTGTTCCGGCAGGTGGGCACGAACCTGTGCGAGATCACGAACGAGGTCTACGACTTCAAGATCGCCGATAACCCCCACGATCCGGCGGCCGCCTACATCGTACGCAAGGGCGGCCTGTTCGCGCTGACACCGGCGCGCACCGATCGGCAGGCCACGCAATGTCCCAAGGCGAAGCTCGAGCTGCGCGTCCCGGCGCTCGATCGCAACGACCGCTCGTGGCAGTACCTGGTTGTCAACCGCAAGGACACGCCGCTGTCGCTGATCGCCCGCGGCACCGACGGCCGCGTCACCGCGTGGGATGCCAGAGGTGTAGCGGTCTACGTCGACGGCACGGTCGATCTGCGGATGAACAGCTGCTTCGGCTCGAAGAAGAGCTTCGGCTCGTACGTCGCGTTCGCGATCGACCGCGATGGGTACGTGTCGAAGATCGGCGGCAAGGATCCGCGCAAGTCGAAGGCCGATCCGGCTCACTACGAGACCATCGACGCGTTCATGGCGAAGAACCACGTCTGCCACTGACGACGAAGCCTCGAGGCCGCAGGCTGCTACGGTTCCGGAATGGCCGGCTCGATCCATCACTTTTTGTCGCACGATCACGCGCGCCTCGATGCCGCGCTGAGCCGCGCGGTCGCGAGCGACGAGGTCGATATGGCGGCCTACGCGGAGTTTCGCGCCGGGCTGCTCCGGCACATCGCGATGGAGGAGAAGGTCCTGTTCGTCGATGCGAAGGCGAGGCGAGGCGGTGAGGTGTTGCCCCTGACCCGGCAGCTGCACGCGGATCACGCGGCACTCGCGTCGATGCTGGTGCCGCCGCCGACGCGCGCACTGCTGGTCGGCATCCGCGAGCTGCTCGACGAGCACAACCCGCTCGAGGAGGATGCGGGCGGGCTCTACGAACAGTGCGAGGCGCTGGCCGGCGACGACGTACCCGCGGTACTCGCGCGCATGCACGCGGTGGCGCAGGTGCGCGCGGCGCAGCACCTCGACGAGCCGCGGATCCACGAGCACATCGCGCGCATGCTCGCGGCGCGGCGCCCGGGCACCCGCGAGTCCTGACCGGACCTGTCAGCGAGCGTGTGTGAAGGTGGGGTGTGGCGCCGCGTTCACGGCGGCGGCGGAACTGCCCGCGATCGCGCGCGGCACGAGGCTTGCGTTGCTGGCGCGCGATGAAGCTCACGATGGGTTCGCTGCTGGTGCTCGCGCTGCTCGGAACCGAGGCGCGCGCGGATGATGGGGTCTACATCTCGGCGATGGTGTCGTTCGGCGCGCCCTCGGTGAAGACGACCCGCGATCTGGATGGCGATCGGCTCCGCTCATCGCGGTTTCGCTCGGCGATCGGTTATCGGCACGGTGCGTGGGCGATCGAGCCGACGCTCGCGCTGGTGTCGGTCGGCGAGCGAAACTACGCGATGGAGACGACGACGACCGTGTACGACTTCGCCGCGGCGGGCGCGCAGGGCAAGTACCTCTGGCAGCAGGGCGCGGGCGCGTGGTACGCGCGGCTCGGCGCGACCCGGAGCTGGAGCGGCGCCGCCATCGGTCGCCCGTCGCAGCACGGCGGCGGCATCGAGGGCGGGGTCGGCTATCAGCTCGGCCAATCCGCGGGGCGGGGCGCCGGCGGCTTCTTCGCCGACGTCGCCTACGACGTGACCTGGATCGGGCCGCGCGAGAGTGACGCCGATCGGATCTCGACAGTGTACTTCTCGCTCGGCTTCGGCGCCGGCACCGGCTACTGATCAGCGCGCCGGCGCGAGCCCCGCGTGGCCGGCCGGTTCGGTGTCGCGCGCGCTTGCCGTGGCGCGTGCCTCGGCGAGCCTGGCGAGCGCGAACGCGCCGACGCTCATCACGAGGTCACGCACGGCGACGTCGAGGTAGTGGCCCGTCGTGACGAGGTTCAGCGCGATCCCGACGAGCCACGCGCCGACCACGTACGCGCCGAGCCGCGTGTGACGGCCGAGCACGAGCAGGCCGGCGGCGATCTCGATGACGCCGACGATCATCATGAACGTCGCCGGCGAGAATGGCAGCGCGTGCGCGGCGACCGGGCTCAGGTACTGCTTCCAGTCGACGAGGAAATTGCTGAACTTGTCGACGCCGGCGACGATCGGCACGAGGCCGTACGTCAGCTTCAGCATCGTGAACGAGGTATCGAGCTTCTGATTCTGCATCTGCATGCTCCTTCCTCTCCATCGAGTGCGGATCGGCGCTTCGCGTGACACCCGTAACGTCTGGCGGCGCGTGCTCGTCCGATGAGAATCTGGTAAGCGAGAGCGTGGTGTTCAACCCCGGCATTCGCACCGAGGCCAGCGAGGGCCGCATCTACGCGATCGGCGGACCGGAGTTCTGCGTCGTCCGCGACGGCGAGGCAGTACGGATCCCGTGGGGGCCGGCCGGCGACGGCGCGCTCTACCTCGGCGAGCTCGATGGTGAGCCGTGCTTCGCCCGCGCGCTCGCGCGTGACGAGGCGGCCCCCGAGGGCGCCGTGCGCCTCGCGCTGCGCCAGCTGTTCGGCGTGCTCTCCGACGCGGAGTTCGGCGTCGCCGCGCGCGCGCTCGGGCTCACCGCCTGGGATCGCGACCACCGCCATTGTGGGCGGTGCGGCGCAGCCACCGAGCGCAGCGCGGCCGAGCGCGTGCGCACCTGCGTGCAGTGCGGCCTCGGCGCGTATCCGCGACTATCACCGGCCGTGATCATGCTCGTCGAGCGCGATGGCAAGGCACTGCTCGCGCGCAACGCGCGCTTCACGCTTCCGTTCTTCAGCACGCTCGCCGGGTTCGTCGAGGTCGGCGAGACGCTCGAGCAGGCGGTCGCGCGCGAGGTCGCCGAGGAGGCGGGCATCGAGATCGCGGACATCCGCTACTTCGGCAGCCAGCCGTGGCCGTTCACCGGCTCGCTGATGATCGGGTTCACCGCGCGGTGGGCGAGCGGCGAGATCGTGCCCGATCCGGCGGAGCTGGCCGACGCGGGCTGGTTCGCGCCCGACGCGCTGCCGCCGGTGCCGCCGAAGCTATCGATCGCGCGCGAGCTGATCGACGACTTCGTGCGCCGCCACGGTCAGTGACCCTGGCCGCCCGGCTTCGCGAAGTCCCACGGGAACGCGGTGACCGCGCACGGCCCGGCGTGCTGGATCTCGCCGGACTCCGACGTGCCGACGAGCGCGGTGCCGCCGGTGACGTCGGCGTCCCAGCCGATGTCGGTGACGGCCTGCAGCGCCATCACGCACATCTCCTGATCGCCGATGCCCCAGCCGACGGAAGCGGTGCGCGGGTTATCGAAGCCGCACGTCAGGCGCAGGCCGGTCGCGCCGGCGGCCGCGAGATCGAGCGGCGGGTCGAACGCGTGACCGGCGTTATCGCCGAAGCCGTCGTGGCGCATGATGACCTCGCCGTCGCGCGGGCCCCCGACGATCTCGAGCTGCTGGTACGTGCCGAGCGCGTGGTAGTGCGACAGCGTGTAGTAGAGCGTGTACGAGAGCGGCCGGTGATAGACGCCGTCGTACGCGCTCGCCAGATCGCACTCGGTCGTGAACGAGCTCTTCGCCATCGGGTCGATCGCGAGGTCGTGATACGAGATGCGCGCGGGCGCGAGCTTCGCGGTGACCTGCGCGGGAGGCAAGGTCGCGATCGCGAGGCGCATCGTCGTCGTGACGTCCTCGTCGCTCGTGTTGAGCAGGTGACTCGAGCCGATCAGCCGGCTGTACGGCGGGATCCGGATCGCCGAGCCGGCCGGCAAGGTCTGGGTCTCGGCGTGCGACTGCGTGCTGAGCGCGAACAGGTAGCCTCCCTCCAGCGCGGCGACCAGCTCGCCGAACTGGTTGTCGCTGCACGACCACGTGCCGTCCGGCAGGTCGTACTGATCGTCGGGAACGAAGAACCAGTTGGCGTGGTGATAGCCACCGTCGTTCTGCTGCGTGATCGCGTTGACCCACAGCTCGGTCGGGTTGTTGAGGGTCCAGCTCTGGCAGGTGTCCTCGTCCTCCTGGCCGGCCGCGACCGTCAGCGTGCTGACGGCCGCTTCGAACGTGCACGACTCGGTCTGCGGATCGCATGGATCCGAGCCACAGCCGCCGAGGACGATGAGGGCCACGAGAGCTCGCCGCATCCTCCTGCGCTACCACGGCGAGGGGCTCGCGGTCCATCACTGGTTGGACCAGTGCCCTGGCGGATCATCTCAGAACCGAAAGCTGCCCTGGATCGCACCCGACCACGTGGCGCGCGGCTGCACCGTGTAGGCCGGTCGCTCGTAGCTCGCCGGCCGCTCGTAGCTCGCCGGCACCTGGCGGCGATGGCGCGGCTCGGCGCGGCGATCCGTCCGCCGGTCGACGCGACCACGCGCGTACCGCGGCACGTCTGCGTGCGGGATGATCTGCAGGCGCGCCGGCGTGCGGTCGACGAGCTGACGCCCGTAGTCGAGATCGACGCGTTCGATCACGCTGGGGTTCACACCGCGGTTCGCCGGCAGATCGACCATCACGCGATCGCCGGGGCGGATCGTGGACATCGGCTGATGGAACGAGCTCCCGTCGGAGAAGTGCACGGTCAGGCCGCGCAGCCGCACGGCCTCGACGAGCGCGACCAGCTCGAGCCGGCCGGCGCGCGTCGGGTTTGTCTGCACGATATCGGTTCCGTCGCGCGGGTCGGCGCTGACCTCGAGCAACAGGCCGTTGTCACGCCAGTACGACGGATTCGCGGAAGCGACGCCGGACGCGAGCGCGAGACCGGCGGTGATGACAGGGACGAAGAGACGGCGATTCATGGATTTCACCCTTTGCGAGGGAGCGCGAGCACGCTCCGTGTTCGCCGGGATCGACGCCGCCACTCCCGCGTTCTTCACCCAAATCGTGTCCTGGAAACACTCTCAGAACGGGCCCGATCCGGCCTTGCAAACGAACCTGGGGAGAGGCTAGAACTGACACGTCAGTTCCGAGTAACCCAGATGAGTTACATGCGCTCAGAGGCGCGCCAGCGCCAGATCCTGTCGTGCGCCAAGCGCGTGTTCGCCGAGCGCGGGTTTCACGCGGCGAACGTCAGCCACATCTGCGCGGCGGCGGGCATCGGCCGCGGCACGCTGTACCAGTACTTCGCGAACAAGCACGCGGTGCTCACCGCGATCCTGCGCGAGACACTCGATCGCGTCCGCGCCCTGATGGAGACGATGTCCCGCGAGACCGCGTATCCGCCGGCCGAGACGGTGACGCGCGAGATCGCGATCAAGGTCTCGACCAAGCAGCTGCGGCGCGTGCTCGCGGTCGTGTTCGAGGACGGCGACACGCTGCGCATCCTGCTCCGCGAGGCGGTCGGCCTCGACGCCCAGGTCGAGGCGATCCTCGGCGAGATCGATGCCGCCCTGATCGCGATCCTCGAGGGCGACATCAGGCGCGCGCAAGAGGCCGGCTACGTCCGTGCGTGTGACGCGCACATCGCGGCGACGCTGATCGTCGGCGGCGTCGAGAAGCTCGGGCTCGCGGCGCTGCGTGGCGCCACCCCCGTCGATCTCGACGCGCTCGCGCGCGAGGCGGCCAAGCTGCACGCGATCGGTTTGATGTCGGACCGCTTGAAGCCGGAGTAGCCCTGGATGCAGACGACGAAGGAGACGACATGGCGACACTGACGGAACGCTGGCTGAGACCCCGCACGCCCCGCACGCAGTTCCCGCCGTACGCGCTCGGCGATCCGGATCTCGTCGGGCTCGCCGAGGCACGCACGAACACGATCGCGCGCATCTACCACAAGGGCCACGAGCAGGCGTGGGACGGCCGCGCCGTGCTCGACGAGCTGGTCGCCCGGCATGGTGGCATCGCGTTCCCGGCGGACAAGCGAGACGCGTTCGCCCGCGTCGCGTCGGTGCTGCTGTGGGGCGAGCTCGCGGCGTGGTCGATCAGCGCTGACCTCGCGCTCAATCTCGAGGACACGCCCGCGAAGATGGCGGCATAGAGCCAGGTCTTCGACGAGGCGCGCCACTTCTACGTGCTGCGTGACTACATGTGGCGCGCGAACATCCCGATCGCGAAGCTCGGCGGCTGGAGCCGGCGCCTGCTCGTCGAGCTGCTCGAGACCGACAACCTCCTCTACAAGGTCGTCGGCATGCAGCTGCTCGTCGAGAGCACGGCGGTGGTGATGTTTCGCATGATCGCGGACGCCAAGCTCGAGCCCGTGCTGTCGGAGCTGCTCTATTACTTCGAGCGCGACGAGGCGCGCCATGTCGGGCTCGGCGTGCTCACGCTGCCCGACGTGCTCGCCGGTCTGTCCGAGCGCGACGCCATGCGGCTGTGGTGGTTCCAGACCCGGATGAACCTCGAGATGACGATGGGCGGCATCACGCTGCGCCACGCGTTCGAGGACCTCGGCATCGATCAGGCCGAGATGAACCTGCAGGGCTTCAAGTACCACGGCGAGGTGCTGCGCCGGATGCGGCGCGACGGCGCCGAGGCCGGCAAGGGCGCCGATGCGAAGAGCGTGCGCGGGCTGTTCCGGATCTCGCGCAAGGGCCAGGCGGCGTTCCAGGAGTTCTTCTTCCCGACGAAGCCGCGCTCGGCAGCACAGGCGCGCATGTTCGACGCGATCGTGACCTTGGCCGAGCGCACCGACCGCTGGCTGCAGGAACGCGCGCCGGTGTGACGAGTCGCCGGATCGGAGTAGAGTGCGCGCGATGGCTCGTCATCGCGTGCTCGCCATGCTCCCACTGCTCCTCGCATCGTGCCGCTCTCCCGCTGCCAAGACGACCCCGCCGGCCGGCGGTGGTGGTGGTGGCGGTTCGGGCGGCGCGGCCGAGACCGCCGATGCGACGCTCGCCTCGCTGACCGAGGGCCAGCAGCTGCGCGGCTTCACGGCGACGGCGCTCTACCTCGACGACGCGAACCAGCCGATCGGCGCGCGCTTCATGCACGACGCGACCGGCTTTTCGTTCGACTACCTGCGCATCGAGACCGCGCCGCAGGGCTTCATCTGGGTCAACTCGTTCCCGACGAGCGACATGGGCGAGCCGCACACGCAGGAGCACCTGCTCCTCGGCAAGGGCGACCGCGGCCGCGAGCTCGGCAGCAGCGAGGCGATGTCGCTCGCCGAGTCGAGCGCGTTCACCGCGCAGTGGCGCACCGCGTACCACTTCCACACGGTCGCCGGCCAGGACGTGTTCTGGCCGGTCTTCCGCAATCACCTCGACGCGCTGCTCAACCCCGACTACACGGACGAGGAGATCCGCCGCGAGGTGCGTAACTTCGGCGTCGACAAGGCGGACGACGGCACGCTGCGGCTCGAGGAGAAGGGCACCGTCTACAACGAGATGGTGCGCACCTACGAGGCGCCCGAGACGAACCTGTGGCGCGCCGCCGGCCACCTCGTGTACGGCACGAAGCACCCGCTCGCGCTCGACGCGGGCGGCTACCCCGATGCGATCCGCGACATGACGCCGGCGGACATCCGCAAATTCCACGCGGCCGCGTACCACCTCGCGAACATGGGCATGATCGGCGCGTTCCCGTCGTCGATGCCGCTCGCCGACGTGCTCGATCACACCGCGAAGATCCTGACGAAGGAGAGCGGCCGCAAGGGGCGCGTGATGAGCGAGGCGGATCTGCCGAAGCCGGCTGCCGCGGCCGCCGGCACGATCCGCGTCGTCGAGTACCCGTACGCATCGAAGGCGAATCCCGGTCCGGTGATGCTGGTCTGGCCGGCCTCGCGCGATCTCGATCCGACCGAGCACACGCTGCTCGGCCTGTTCCTCGACGCGTTCGCGGGCGACGAGAGCACGACGCTGTACAAGAAGCTGATCGACAGCAAGACGCGCGCGATGGATCTCGGCGCCAGCGGCGTGTGGTCGTACGTGTCGGGCGATCAGGGCCAGCCGGTGTACGTCGGCCTGTCCGGCGTCAAGGCGGACAAGCTCGACGACAAGACCGTCGCCGAGGTCCGCGCGCTCGTCGTCGGCGAGCTCGAGCGGATCGCGAAGCTGCCCGCCGGCGACCCCGAGCTGGTCGCGTTCGTCGACCGGCTGCAGAGCCGCGTGATCGATCTGCGGCGGCGGCTCAACAAGTTCCTCGATACACCGCCGGGCTTCGGCATCCGCGGCACCGGCTCGAGCTGGAACGATCACCTGCACGAGCTGTCGAAGGTGAAGGGCTTCAAGAAGTCACTCACGCTGCGCCCCGAGCTCGCGCAGATCGAGCAGCTCCTCGCCGCCAAGGGCAACCCGTTCGCGACCCGGCTGCGCACGTGGGGGCTGCTCGACGCGCCCTACGGCATCGCCGCGCGGCCGAGCCCCGAGCAGCGTGACCGCCTGAACCGCGAGCGCGACCAGCGCGTCGCCGCCGAGCTCGCGCGTCTGCAGGCGCAGTACGGCACCAAGGACGCGGCCGCGACGCTCGCGCACTACAAGCAGGACTACGACGCGCAGACCCGCCAGCTCGAGGCGTCGCAGCAGGCGGTCGAGCTACCGCCGCTCGTCGGCTCGCCGCCGATGACGCTCGACGACGGCCTGATCTACAAGACCGGCAAGCTCGGTAGCCTGCCGTCGTTCGTCGCGACGTTCGATTCGATGGCGAGTGCGCGCGTCCAGCTCGCGTTCGGGCTCTCGAAGGGCGACGAGCAGCTCGCGATCGTGCCCGCCGATCAGGTGTTCCTCGCGACGCTGCCGGCACTGATGAGCGACGCCGGCGTGATCGTCGACGGTAAGCCGATCGCCGCCGACGAGATGCGCGAGCGCATGCGCGAGGAGATCCTGGAGCTCAGCGTCTACTACGTCGAGAACCCGGTGACGCACCGGATCGAGCTCGTCGTCGCGGGCGCGGGCAATGGCGCCGGCGAGACCAAGCAGGCGCTCGCGTGGATGCGGCGCGTGATGCTGGCGCCGGACTGGCGCGTCGACAACCTGCCGCGCCTGCGCGACGTGATCGACCAGAACCTGACCTCGGTCCGCCAGCGCATGCTCGGCGCCGAGGAGAACTGGGTCGACGATCCGCGCGACGCGTGGTGGCTGCAGGATCCGATGCGACTGCACACGTCGTCGTTTCTGACCCGCGCCCACGACCTGCATCGGCTGCGCTGGATGCTGTCGGATCCGGGCGACGCAAAGGCGACCGTCGAGGCGGTGAAGTTTCTCACCACGCTCGCCGGCGCGAAGTCGCTGAAACGCGCCGAGCTCGTCGAGCTCGCGGGTGCGCTCGCCAAGGGCGAGAAGCCGAAGCACACCAGGCTCGCACGCTTCACCACCGCCGCCGCGAAGCTGTCGGACAAGGCCCGGCCGCTCGCCGTCCAGGCGGGCAAGGACCTCGCCGGCGTCGTCTCCGAGCTGCCGGATGGCTCGCTCGCGAGCGACTGGAACTACCTGTGCCGCGAGATGGCGGCAGACCTCGAGCAGCGAGTGCGCCCCGCTGTGCGACGTCAGGCGAAGGGGGATGCTGCCGTCTGTTTCGCCAAGTGCGAACGGCAGAAGCTCAACGCGCTCGCCGAACGGCGCAAGGGTCTCCTTTGCGATGGCAAAATTCCCTGGCTCGGGCTCGAGGGCAATGACGCGACTGTTTGGAAAATGTTCCAGGTATTGCACCGCCGTGTGACCGTGGTGGGCACCGGCATCTACGTCGCGCTGCTCGGCCGCTACCCGGCAAGC
>DAIRFU010000054.1:0-17236 GCA_036794935.1 Kofleriaceae bacterium
GCCAGCTCGGTGCCGAGCGCGCGTATCCCGTCGAGCGCCTGCCGTGCGGCGGCGTCGCGCGAGCGCGCGTCGGGGGCGACCATCAGCACGAGCATGGTGTCGCGGGCTGGCGCGCGGTTCGCGAGCTCGGCGGCGGCGCGCACGGACGGGGTGTCAGCCGGGAGCAGCGCGGAGAAGTCGGTCTGCAGCGGCAGGTGGTAGGCGGCGAGATAGATCGAGACCGCGACCAGCAGGCCGGTAGCGGCGACGATCGCGGTGACGTGCCGCTGGATCCACTCGACATACTGCTGAGCGCGCATCGCCCCCGACCAACGCAACCGGCGTGCCGCGCGCTAACTGCAGCAGATGCTGGCAGATCCGGTCAAATCCGTCGAAACCTCGACAACATGCGTCTAACGCCTGCCGAGCGCCGGCGGGTTGTAGCGCTCGAACGAGGCCTGGCCGGTCGTGCCGCCGGCGATCAGCACGGTGCCGTCGCAGAGCAGCGTCGCCTGGTGATCCGTGCGCGGCACCGCCAGCCGGTCGGTCGCGACGACGTCCACGGTCCCGTCGAGTGGATCGAGGCGCGCGATGAATGCGCTGTCGACCGGGGCCCCGCCGACCGTGATCTGGCCGCCGGTGATCAGCACGCGGCCATCGGGCAGCACCGTCGCAGACATCCCGACGAGGCCCGCGGTCTCCGGCAAGGTCCCGACCGCGACGAACGCGGCATCGAGCGGCGAGAACAGCTCGAGCTGGCGCGTCGGCATGCCGGACGCATCGACGCCGCCGATGAACAGCACGCTGCCGTCGGGCAGGCGCACTGCCTGATGGCGTGACCGCGGCACCAGCATCTGCGCGGCGAACTGGTCCGAGAAGCTCTCGGCCAGCGGCTTGAACAGCTCCGCCTCGGCGATCGGCAGGCCGGTCGTGATGTCGAGACCACCGGCGACCAGCACCGCCGCGCCGAGCTCGTCGGTGAGGCGCGTCGCGGTGTGGCCGTAGCGCGGATGCAGCAGCTGCGCGTCGGTCAACGTGGTCACGGCGGTCGTGCCGGTCTCGACCGAGATCTCCTGCACCGCGGCGGGATCGACACCGGCGTCGACATTCACGGTCACGCAATCGATCGCGCAGCGCCCTCCGATGACGACGACGCGGCCGTCGCTGAGCGTGGTGGCGGTCAGCCCGATCCGCTGCATCGTCGGCTCGAAGAACTTCTCGTACTGGCGATCCGTGTCGCGCTCGGCCTCGATCACCTCGACGTAGTCTGCGCCCTTGCTCGTCACCGGATCGCGGCCACCGACGATCACCATGCGCGAGTCCGGGCCGGTGCCCATGATCGCGACGGCGGCCTCGTAGCGGCGCTCGATCTCGTGCAGCGTGTCGTAGCCGCCGGTGTTCGGATCGAAGCGCTCGATCTGGGTGAGCGCGACGGGCTGGCCGTTCTCGTCGGGGTACGTGCCGGCGACGAGCAACCCCGAGCCGTCGCGGTACATCATCGCCATGCCGCCGAGGCGGGGCAGCGGCTCCTGTGACAGCTCGCCGAACTTGACCGCGCGCGAGAAGAACAGGTGCGGCGACGGGATGCTCGCGTCGGGGCGAACCGAGAACGCGCACGTGCGGCCGTAGGCGACCTCGCTCGAGCCGATGCGGCCGACCATGTGGACGACGAGGTCGTCGCCGAACGGCACGTTCGGCAGCTCGAGTGCATCGCCGTGCGAGAACGTCGCCGCCGCGATGTCGTCGTCGGCGCCGGCGTGCGCCACCGACAGCGTGATCGTGTCGAGCGCGAGTGCCTGCGCGGTGTCGTTGGTCGGGATGTCGATCAGCGGCGTGACGACGACCGTGTTGTCGGTGCACGCGGCACAGGCGGCGAGCGCGAGCACGAGCCTCATAGCGGCGAGTAGCCCTCCGGCAGGCCGACCGTGTACTTCGTATCCGGCGTGCCGCTGTCTCGCGTCGCGAACATCGTCAGCGGCACCAGGATCGCGGCGGCGATCGCCGCGCCGCCCGCCGCCCATGTCCACTTCGACCGGTACCAGGGCTTCTCCGGGACCGGCGTCAGCAGCGAGGTCACCGCATCGGCGAGCGGTCCGAGGTCGCTGCCGATCGACACGGTCCGGCGATCGCGCTCGCGGCCGTCGAGCCCGACGAGCCGCGCGGTCGCGACGTTGCCGCGCACCTCGGCGACCACGAACGCGCGCGCCCCGGCCGTGCGCGCCTGGACGAGCAGCTCGGTGTCGTTCGGCGGTGCGAGCTGCGGCGGCGTGATCGGCAGCGTGATCGCACCGCCGACGAGCTCGACCTTCAGGCCCTCGGGCTGGCGGTCGGAGCACGTCACGCGCACCCAGTGGCGGCCGACGAAGAGATCGATCGGGCGCGGCGCGTACGTCGCGTCGACGAACACGCGGCACGCCTGCGGCACGCTCACGGTCAGGTGGGCCGTGCCCTTGTTCTTGACGGTCGCCTGCGCACGCTCGAACTCGGTGATCACCTTCGGCGGGAACCGGCCGGGGTCGAGCTCGCGGGTCGGATCGACGGTGTTCGCGATGATCAGCTCCTCCCAGGCGCCGTTGCTGTCGCCCTGCTGGGTCTTGATCAGCCCGCGGTAGAGGAACAGGTCGGAGAGCTGGGCCTGCGTCAGCCCGGCGGCGCCCGTGCGGTCGACCTCGGAGCGCGCCAGGTCGAGGAGCCGCCAGGCCTGGTCGAGCTCGAGCCGCTCGACCGCGTCGAGGCCCTTCTGGACCAGCTCGGCGGTGTGCACCGCGCTCTCGGGCCGTGGCGACTGATCGATCACCGCCGCCCCGGCCCCGCGCGCCGCCGCGACGACGGGCGTGGTGCGCAGGCCGGGCGCCCAGACGACGACCAGGTCCGCCGTCGGCGCCGCCTCGGCGCGGGCAGCCAGCGCCATCACGACCAGGAGCCCCAAGGTGCGCACTCGTGGCGAGTTTCGGCCGGTTCGGAGGAACCGTCAACCGACACGCTATACTCGGGCGGTATGAGCCGTGCGCTAGGTCGCTACGAGCTCCTCCGCCCGCTCGCGCGTGGCGGCATGGGCGAGGTGTACCTGGCGCGCAGGCGCGCGGCCGGCGTCGAGAAGTGGCTCGTGGTCAAGCGGATGCGCCCCGAGCGCGCCGGCGACGCCCGGTTCCTCGAGTTGTTCATGCGCGAAGCGCGGCTGACGATGAGCCTCGCGCACCAGAACATCGTCCCGGTCTTCGACTTCGGCCGGATCGATGATCAGGTGTTCCTCGCGATGGAGCGTGTCGAGGGCAAGGACCTCGGCTCGAGCCTCGCGAAGGCCGGCACGGGGATGCCCCCGCAGCTCGCCGCGTTCCTCGCGGCCGAGTGCTGCCAGGCACTCGACTACGCGCACCACCGCAAGAGCCCCGACGGCGCGGACCTCGGGATCGTCCACCGCGACGTCACGCCACGCAACGTGCTGCTGTCGTGGGCCGGCGAGGTCAAGCTGACCGACTTCGGGATCGCGGCGCTCGCCGGCGACGAGCCGAGCAAGATGGCCGGCACCCCGGCCTACATGGCGCCCGAACAGGCGCGTGGCGAGCAGCTCGACGTGCGCGCCGACGTCTACGCCATCGGGATGGTGCTCCGCGAGGCACTGACCGGCGCACGGGGCCGGCACGGCACCGATCGCGAGACGATGCTGGCGGCCGCGCAGCTCGGCAGGCTGGACCCCTGGCCCGCCGGCTTCGAGTCACCGCTGCAAGCGATCGTCGATCGCGCGACGGCCAGCGCGAAGGAGGACCGCTACCCCGACGCGCGCGCGATGCTCGGTGAGCTCGACCAGCTCATCGTCGCCGAGCGCGCCGCGCACAAGGGCGAGTCGCCCGCGCGCCAGCTCGCCACCTGGCTCGCCGAGGTGTGGGAAGGCGAGCGCGACGAGGTGTCGATCAGCGACCTCGACATCGAGGCGAATCACCTGCTGAGCTTCCTCGACGATGGCCCGTTCGACGTCGTCGGCACCGGCACGCAGCGCTCGCTGGCGATGACCGCGGCCGAGGACGAAAAGCCCGCCGAGCCGGCGCCTCGCGCGCGCTCGCAGACCGGCGGTCCGGGCGCCCCCGAGGCACCCGACGCCGCACCGGATGCGCTCGCACCCGCGCTGGCCCGCCGCTCGCGCGCGCCGTGGCTCGTGCTCGTCGCCGTCGTGCTCGGCGCCGCCGCCGTCGCGATCGTGATGATGAAGCGCGAGCCGGCGCGGCCCGAACGGGTGGCCGCACCGCCGATCGCGGTCGCTGATGCCGGCGTACGGATCGCCGCCGCCGAGACCGACGCGCGGATCGGCGAGCCGGCGACGGCCCTCGATGCCGTGCCCGCGATCGCGCCACCGGTGGACGCCGGCGTGCCGGACGCACCGCCGCGCACCCGGCCGCGCCGCCCGCCCCCGGTCCATCACGACGCCAGGCAGACGGTCGTCACGCCGCCACCCGCGACCGCGACGTACAAGGTGCTGGTCAGCACGCGGCCGTCGTGGTCGTACTTCACCGTCGACGACGACCCGACGAAGCACCAGACGCTGGACCCGGTGATGCTCGCGCCCGGCACGCACACGCTGCACTTCACCGGCAACCCGCACTTTCCGGCGGCCAAGACCGTGACGATCAGCGTGCCCGAGAAGGATGGCTTCAGGGTGTTCGAGAAGCTGGACGCGCCGGCTCCGCAGCCGGAATGATCACGCTCTCGGCGGCGGGCGGCAGCGCGACCCTGCCATCGGCCGCGATCGAGTTGACCGCAGGCAGCGCGCCGACGTCGCCGGTGATCAGCCGCGAGCCGCGCTTGTATGTCAGCCACGACCACGCCCAGTGGAACATCATGTAGACGCGGTTGCGAAACCCGACGAGGAAGAAGATGTGGACGACCCACCACAGCATCCACGCGAGCAGGCCGTGGCGCGCGAAGTGCTTCGTCGCGATCACCGCCTCGGCGCGGCCGATCGTCGCCATGTTGCCCTTGTCGCGGTAGTGGAACGCCGGGCGCGCCGAACCGCCGCTCGCCGCGCTGTCGATGATCCGCGCGGCGTGCTTGCCGGCCTGCAGCGCGCCCTGCGCGACGCCCGGCACCTCGACGCCGTCGCTGATCATCCGCGCGAGATCGCCGATCACGAACACCTCGGGATGGCCGGGGATCGAGAGATCCGGCTCGACGAGCACGCGCCCGCTGCGATCGAGCGGCGCGCCGAGGCTGCGCGCGAGCGGTGACGCCTGCACGCCGGCGGCCCACAGCACCGTGCGCGTGCCGATCCGCTCCTCGCCGGCAGGACCCTTCACGGTCACGCAGCGATCGTCGATCGCGGTGACGAGCGTGTTCAGGCGCACGCTGACGTGACGCTGCTCGAGCGATTGCCGGGCCGCCTCGGAGAGCTGCTCGGGATAGGCGGTGAGCACGCGATCCTTGCCCTCGAACAGCAGCACGCGGACCTCGGTCGGATCGATCGAGCGAAAGTCCCGCGCGAGCGTGTGCAGGCCGATCTCGCCGAGTGCACCGGCGAGCTCGACGCCGGTCGGGCCGCCGCCGACCACCGCGAACGTCAGCCACTCGCGCTGCAGCGCGGGATCGGACTCGCGCTCCGCGGCCTCGTACGCGAGGAAGATGCGGCGGCGGATCTCGAGCGCGTCCTCGATCGACTTGAGGCCCGGCGCGATCGTCTCCCATTGATCCTTGCCGAAGTACGAGTGGGTCGCCCCCGTCGCGACGACGAGGAAGTCGTAGTGGAGCTCGCCATCATCGAGCACCACCGTACGCCCGGCGACGTCGATCGAGCACGCCTCGGCGAGCAGCACGCGCACGTTCGGCTGCCGCGCGAGCACGCCGCGGATCGGGTACGCGATGTCGGCGGGAGCGAGCGCCGCGGTCGCGACCTGATACAGGAGCGGCTGGAACAGGTGGTGGTTGCGCCGATCGAGCAGCGTGACCCGCACCGGAGCGTGCGCGAGGTGCCTGGCCGCGGCGAGGCCGCCGAACCCGCCGCCGATGACCACGACGTGTGGCCGATGATCCATACCGATTCGATGATTGCACGGCCCGTACCGGTGCAAGCAAACCAAGATCTCGAGGCCGCGGTGGCCCCTGCCTACGCCCGCCGCTTGACCGCGGTCGTCGCCAGGTAGCGGGCCACCACCGGCTCGATCGCGCGCAGCGCATCGAGCGCGATCTCGTCGCCGTGCTTGCGAGCGCGCAGCCGCCGGCGGACGAGCGGCGCGAGCGTGCGCGCGAGCCGGTTCGCGGTGAAGTCCTCGAGCAGCCGCGGGTGGACGTACGAGGAGCGGCAGATCGCCGGTGTGTGGCCGAGCTGGTCGGCGACCTGCTCGAGCACCGTCTTGATGGCCTGCGTGCACCCGCGCGCGGTCCCCGGATGGTCGATCGCACACAGCAGCATCGCGGTCGCCATCGTCGCCGCCCACGTCCGGTAGTCCTTCGCGGTGAAGTCCCCACCGCCGTGCTCGCGCACGTACTCGTTGACGTCGAATGACGTCACGGGCTTCACGTCGCCCGCGTCGTCGACGTACTCGAAGAGCCGCTTGCCCGGCAGGTCGTGGCACTGGCGAACCACCCGGGCCAGCTTGCGGTCCGTGATCTTCACACGCCGCTCGATGCCGCTCTTCGCGCGGTACGACAGCTCGAATGCCGGCCCGACGAACCGGACGTGGCGGTTGCGCAGCGTCGTCGCGCCGTACGAGTTGTTGTGCCGCGCGTACTCCTCGTTGCCGACGCGCAGCTGCGCGCGCTCCATCAGCGAGACGACCGTCGCGACCACCTTGCGTTTGCACAGGCACGGGCACGCGAGGTCGCGCTCGACCGCGGCGCGCAGCTTCGGCAGCGCGCGACAGAAGTCGACGAGCCGGTGGTACTTGACCGCGTCGCGGACCTCGCGCCAGCGCGGGTGATAGCGGTACTGCTTGCGGCCGCGCGCGTCCCTGCCGGTCGCCTGGATGTGACCGTCGGGATCCGGAGAGATCCAGACGCTCGTCCAGGCTGGCGGAATGGCCAGCGCGCGGATCCGCGCGAGTGTGGCGCGATCGCGCACGCGCGTGCCTGAGGTCGTCTCGTACGTGAATGACGTACCTCGCCGGTGCCGCACGATGCCGTCCTGTGCATCCGTCGCGTAATGCAACGCGACGGCGCTCGCCGCGGCGGCCGGGTCATCGCTGATTCGCGCGAGTAGCACGCGCAGGGCTTCAGCACGCCGCGTGCCGGATGCGACGTTGGTCTACGCGCGGCGTCGACGCCGGACCAGGAGGAGCGCGAGCGCGCTGCCCAGCAGGCCACCGGTCTCCCCGCCGCCGCCCGTGTTGCAGCAGCCGCCGTCGGGCGCCGACCATTCGCACTCGCCGCCCGGCGCGCACGTCATGCCGCGGACGCTGCCATCATACGACGCGATCACGAGCCAGTCTCCGCTGGCGGCCAGACCGGCCAGCACCGGCGACGGCAGCTCGGTGAGCCACTGGACCAGGCCGGTCCGCACGTCGAGCGCGGACAAGAGGCCCGAGGTATCGACGACCCACACGAGATCGCCGGTGACGATCGGAGAGGCGGCGAACGCCGGCTGGGGCGTGCCGCGGTAGTGCGTGCCGCGCAGGGGTCCGGACCGCGCGTTGTAGCGCCACCGCTCCCCGCCCGACTTCGCATCGAGCGCGACGAGCGAGCCGTACAGCGTCGGCACGATCAGCTTGTCGCCCGCGAGCGCCGGGGTGCCGACGCTGGCCTGCCCCCAGTCGAATCCCTCGGCATGGAGCCTCGTGCGCCAGCGCAGGTTGCCGGCGAGATCGAGCGCGAGCACGTCGGTCGTGCCGCTCACCAGGTAGACCGAATCGTCGCCGATCACGGGTGACGCGTTGATCGCGACGGCATCGCCGCCGGTGTAGCGCCAGCGCTCCTCGCCGGTCGCGGCATCCCACGCGATCACGCCGCCGAGCGCGCGGTTGAACACCCCGACGGCGAGTACTTGACCGACCGCGATCGCGGCCGAGCTCTGGCTCGTCTTGGCCTCGGGGACCGGATCGTCGGACCACAGGACGTCGCCGGTCGCCGGGGCCAGCGCCGCGACGTCGCGCTGGTGGCCGAGGAAGACCGCGTCGCCAGCGACGGTGGGTGGCGAGAACACCGCGCCCGCCTGCGGCGCGAACCCGGTCGACATCGCGCGCCGCCAGCGCTCCTCGCCGGTCGCGGCGTCGAATGCGAGCACGACACCATCGATCTGCGTCGTGATCACCACGCCCGCCGCGGCCGCGAGCCCGCCGCGGATCGGCTTGTCGGTGCGCGCGGTCCAGCGGATGGCGCCGGTCGCGAGGTCCATCGCGGTCACGCCGCCGGCGTCGCCGTTGGCAAGGTCGGTGGTCGCGACGTACACGAGGCCCCCGGCGATGATCGGTGCGCTCGTCAGCACGTTGCCATCCAGCGCGGTGACCCAGCGCGACGCGAGCGGTGGCGCGATCAGGTCGGCGCTGCGCCCGGCGTGCGTGGCGTCGCGGCCGAGCTGCGGCCAGTCGGCACCTGCGGTGACGGGCGGTACCGCCACGTCGGCGCACACGCGCAGCGTCGTGGCGAGCGTCTTGTGGACGCCTCTGGGACCGACCGCCTCGACGACGAGCTGGTGGTCGCCTGCGAAGAGCGCGGGCAGCGTGCCGCCCCACATCCAGCCGCCGGTGTGGCTCAGCTCGACGGGGCTCGTCGAGTCGACGCGCGCGGACACCACGTTCATGCCGGCCCCGAGCTCGACGGCGACGAGCAGGTCGAGCTTGCCGACGGGCGAGCAGGTATCCGCGGCCGGCTTCACCAGCGCGACGAACGGCTCGTCGACGACGGTGCGGTGATACGACGAGAGCCGCCCGTCCTCGATCGTGACGACGCGGTAGCCGGCGGGCGTGAAGTCGAGCCCACCCATCAGCAGCGGCTCGGTGTTGAGCTCGATCATGCCGCCGTGATCGACGACGCGGTTGGAGTGCGTGTGACCGGTGAGCACGTAATCGACGCCGAGCTCGCGCAGGATCTCGATGCCCTGATCGTGCGGTGGATCGTGCGTGAGCACCACGACCGGCATCGAGGCCGGCACGCGGGCGAGGTCGGCGCCCAGGTACACGCGCAGCGCAGCGGGCGAGATCGCCATGTTCCACACGGCGAAGTGCACGCCGCCGAGATCGAAGCTGTAGTTGTCGGGACCGTAGTGGGCGAACCACGCCGCGCCGCCGTCGTACCAGTCGTGGTTGCCGGGCACCGGGATGTACGGCACGTCGAGGTCGGCGAGCCCACGATCCACGGTGTCGTACTGCTCCGGCTTGCTGCCCGTGGTGACGTCGCCGAGGAGCGTGAAGAACGCGGGCGCGGGATCGAGTGCCGTCGCCAACCGCGCGACCCGCGCGAGATCCGGGGCATCGAGCCCGGGCTCCTCGATGCCGATGTGCGTATCGGCCGCGACGACGAACGTGAGCGGGCGGCTCACCGGAGCCGGCAGCCGCTCGAGCGCGAGATCGACATCGTTCGCGCCGTCCCAGCGCGCGAACACCGGACCGGGTACGAAGCCGTCGGGGACGCGGACCCAGACGATCGCACCCGTACCGGCATCGGCGACGAGGTCGAAGTGACCGGTCGCGTCGGTCTCGATGAATCCCTTGACGCCGACCGCGACCACCGCGTTCGCGACGCCGGGCTCCCCCACCGACGGCAGCCCATCGTGGTTGATATCGTCGAACACGAGACCGTGGATCGTCGCCGCCGAAGCAGGCGACGCGATCGCGATCCCGACGGCGATCAGGGCGGCGCGCATGCGAACCGATTGTCTCCGATCCGCCGGCCCCGTGCACCAGCAGTTTCCGCAGCAGGTGGGCGCTCGCGATAGACTCGCGCGCCTGACGGCTCCCGCAGATCCCGTACGTTCCGATGCACCGCCGCCGACTTCCGGCCGCTGGCTGCGGGGCGCCCTCGTGTGCGCGGCCTACGCCGTCGTGCTCCTCGCCGTGTCGTGGCGCGTGCTGCTGAAGGACCAGGTGTGCGGCTGGGACTGCCTCAACGAGTACTGGCCGGATCTCGTGTTCCAGAGCCGCGCGCTCGGCGACGGCCAGCTGCCGCTGTGGAACCCCTACACGCTCGGCGGCTACGCGTTCCACGCCGATCCGCAGGCGGGCCTGCTCACGCCGGTGAACTGGCTGTGCATCGTGATCTCGTGGCTGTTCGGGACGGGCGCGTATCTGATCGAGCTCAAGGTGCTGCTGCTGTTCTATGCAGGGCTCCTCGGCATGCACGTGCTGGTCTGGCGGTGGACGCGGTCGCACCTGGCCGCCGCCATCGCGGCCTGCACGTTCGTGTTCGGCGCGCCGATGCTGGTCCACAAGAACAGCGCGCTGATCTGGCCGCTGCTCGTGATGCCGTGGGCGCTCGTCGCGAGTGACGCGTTCCGCCAGCGGCCGAGCCTGCGCCGCGCGATCTTGCTCGGCGCGGCCGCCGGTTGCGCGGCGGTCTCGCATCCGCAAGGCGCGCTCTACGTCGCGCTCGTGCTCGGGCTCTACGTCGGCTATCAGCTCGTGGCCGAGTCGTATGCCAGCGCTCGCGCGCACCGACTTCGCACCGACCTGGTGGCTGCGGCGCGCCGGTTCGGGCCGGGCGCCGCGTGCGCGGTGGCCGTCGCGGGCACGTGGACGCTGCTCGTGTACCTGCCGACGTGGAGCACCGTCGATACCTCCGCGCGCGCCGGCCGCACGCTCGCCTGGGCGCTCAGCGATCCGTTGCTGCCACGGTCGCTCGCGGAGCTGTTCGCACCGGGACTCGACACGAGCTGGATGCAAGACATCTATCTCGGGCCACTCGCGCTGATCGTGACGGCGTGGCTCGCGCTGCGCGATCCCGCCGGCCGGTTCTGGCTCGGGGTCGCGGTGCTCTCGGTCGTGCTCGCGCTCGGCGCCCACGGTCACGTGCTGCCGTGGCTCGCGAATCACGTGCCCGGGTTCGGACTGTTTCGCATCGCGTACCGCTACAAGCTGATCACCGGCTTCGCGTGCGCGGCGGGGCTCGGCCTCGGCATCGGCGCGATCGCGAGGAGCCGGCCCGCGCGCCGTGACGCCGTCGTCCTCGTCGTGCTCGCGGCGGCATGGACGGTGACCTCCGCGCTGATCGCGTCGAGCCTGCCCCGCTGGTCGGCCGTGGTCGTCGTCGCCGCGCTCTGCGCTGCCGTGCTCGACCGGCCGCAGCGCCGGCGCCTGTGCTGGATCGCCGTGCTCGCCGTGGCGACGCTCGTCGACCTCTGGCGCGCAGGCGACACCAAGCTGTCGATCCTGGAGCCTCGCCCGGCCCTCGACAAAGGCAGCGAGCTGATCGCCCAGATGCCCGGCGTCGCGCGCGACTGGCGCTTCGCCGCGGTCCGCCACTCCGGGGCCACGTACCGGATGCCGGTGCCGTACCACGCGTCGTTGCTCCACGACGTGCGCGAGCTCTCGGGGTACCCGCAGCCTCTCGTCCCCCAGCGCACGGTCGACGTGCTGAACGCGGCGCGCCGCCAGCCCGCGCTGCTCGCGCACTTCAACACGAAGTACTTCATCGGCAACGCGCCCGCCGGCGCACGGCCGATCGCCGGGACGCCGATCTGGGTGCTCGACGACGTCGCTCCGGTCGCGCGTCTGTATCCGCGCGCCGAGCTGCTGCCCGCCCGCGAGATGCTCGCGAGGCTCTCGCGGCTCGCGCCGGCATCGCTCGGTGCCGCGCTGGTCGATCCCGCCGATCACCCACCCGCCCTGCCGGCCGCGCAGTTCGCGCCGGTCGACGGCCGCGTCGTCACGTTCGACCGCTCGCGACTCGTGCTCGACATCGATGCACCGGCGGCCGGCATCCTCGTCGTCAACGAGGCGTGGTCGCCCGGGTGGCGCGCGCGCATCGACGGAGCGAGCGCGACGCTGTTTCGCGCGAACTACATGCTGCGCGCGCTGATCGTCCCGGCCGGCCACCATCGCATCGAGCTCGCGTACGCCTCCCCCTACCGCGTGACGCTGCTGCTCGGGCTCCTCGGCGGTCTGCTGGTGCTCGTCGTGGCGTGTGTGCCGTGGCGGGCGTTCGATCGCTGCCGGCCCACTGCCCCGCGCGCCTCGTGATCGCCGGTCAGCGGCGCCGTCGCCGCGGCACGAGCAGCGCGAACGCACCGAGCCAGAGGAGCATGACGGGCCAGCCGACACCGGCGCGGCCAGCCGAGCACCCGTAGTACGTCTCGCGATCCTTGCCGCCGGCGACATCATCATCGCCCTCGGCCGTACCGTCGAGATCGACGAGCGTCGTGCCGGCATCGTGCGAGATCACGAGCTGGGCGACCTTCAAGCCGCTCGTCTCCGGCTGCATGATGACCATGAACATCATCGACTCGGTCGGCGCCAGCGAGCGCGGCGGGTTCGCGCCGACCAGCGTGAACTCGGACTCGCTCATGCCGGTGATCGACGCGCCGGTGAACATCAGATCGCCGGTGCCGCAGTTCGTCAGCTGGACCTGCTGGATCGAGGTCGTCGTGCCCAGTGCCGCCGTGCCGAAGTGCACGATGTTCGGCGTCGCCGCGATGCCTGCGGCGAGCGCGATGCCGTGAAGCTCGACCTCGGTGCTCGGCTGGTTCGGCACGTCGCTGGCAAGCACGAGCATGTCCGTGACGTCGCCCGCACTCGTCGGCGCGAGCGTCGCGGTGACGGCCGCGCTCGCACCGGCATGGTTGCCGCCGAGCAGTTTCGGCAGCGCGTCGGTGGTCGTCGCGCCGAACGGTGCCGCCGGTGGCGTCAGCGCCTGGAGCTCGACGTCACCGGCCTCATTCGCGTACACCTCGATGTCCTTCATCGCGGTGTCGCCGATGCACACCGCGCCGAACTCGACGCTCGCCGGATTCGTGCCGATGCCGCCGAGCAGCGCCTGGCCGCTGATGCCGATGTGGCGTGCTTCCTGGTCGGTACTGACCCTGACGATCAGCGCACCGAGCGGGCCGGCTTCGTGCACCGCGGCGGCGTCGTAGGAGAGCACGACCCCCACGCCACTGCCGACCGTCGTGTCCAGCGGTGGCGCCGATGCGATCGAAACACCTGCCGCGGCCGCGACGGGGTCGAGCTCGATGAGCTTGATCGTCGCGTTGGTGCCGGCCGTGATCATCACCGTCTCCTGCGGCGGCGGCCGGCCGACGAGCGTGGCGTCGAAGTTGACCTGAGACGGCATGATCGTGATCGTCGAGTCGATGCCGTTGCAGTCGAGCTTGGCACTGTTACTGGTCCCGCTGCCCGAAAAAGACAGCTCGCCACTCTGGGAGCCGATCGCCGGTGGCGTGCACGTGACGCTGAACTGCTTGCTCGAACCCGAGCCGAGGCTGAACGAGGTCACGCTCGGCGTGACCTGGAACGCGGAACCCGACAGCGAGCCAGCGATGAACATGTCCGCGCTGCCGTTGTTCTTGACCGTGACCACCGTCGGCGAGCTGGGCACATTGATCTGGGCATCTATGAAGTTGACCTGGGTCGGTGATACCGAGAGCGCGGAGCCGGCCGAGCCGATGCCGGTCAGCACCAGCGCCTTCGTGTCGTTGCTGCCACCGGCGGAGGGCATCGTATCGAGCAGGACGTTGCAGCTGTTCGTCCCCTGCTGGGTACCGGCGAACTGCACCGTGAACGCATAGCCGTGCGGACACGCGACCAACACGTTGGCGCTGCCCGAGCCCTTGCTGCCGCAGATCTGTGTCGGCAGCGTGTCGATCGAGCTGGGCATCAGCGTCCACTGCGAGCTGCAGTTGTCCAGCCTCACGGCCAGCAGCATGTCGTCGTCACCCGACGTCGCCGGCGTCACGAAGAACGTCTGGCTGCCGGCTCCGTTGAACGTGTACGGATTGTTGGAGACGACCACCGACTCGCCTGTCGTCACCGAGTAGTGCAACGCGGTGCACGCCGACGCGATGACAACGGCGACCGCCAGGATGCGAGGACCCACCCGTCCAGGATCGCCGCAGCGCGCCAGCCAGTCAATTGGTCGAGGCGTAGGAGCTTGGCCTACAGCTCGGCGCGCGGGCGCCTCGACGGGATATGATCGGTCCCGCTTGGGAACGCCGGCCAATCAAGCGCAGCCCGAGGTCACGCGCCTCGGACCCTACGACATCGTGCGCAAGCTCGCGCGCGGTGGCATGGCGGAGCTCTTCCTCGCGCGCACGACGGGGCCGGAGGGCATCGAGACGCTCGTCGTGCTCAAGAAGATCCTCCCGAGTCACGCCGAGAGCCCGAAGTTTGTCCGGCTGTTCCTCGACGAGGCAAGACTCGCCGCGACGCTCGATCACCCGCACATCGCGCGCGTGTTCGACACCGGCAAGGCCGACGGCCACTACTTCTTCACGATGGAGCACGTGCACGGCCAGGACGTGCGCACGACGATGCGCCAGCTCGCGCGCATCGAGCGGCAGTTTCCGATCGAGCACGTGCTGCTGATCGCGCGCGCTGTCGCGTCGGCGCTCCACTACGCACACGAGCGCCGCCGGCCCGACGGCACGCTGCTCGGCATCGTGCATCGCGACGTGTCGCCGTCGAACATCCTGGTCTCGTACGAGGGTGCCGTGAAGCTCGTCGACTTCGGCGTCGCGAAGGCGACGACGAGCTCGGTCAAGACGCGCACCGGGGCCCTGAAGGGCAAGATCGCGTACATGTCGCCCGAGCAGGCGAAGGGCGCGCCGATCGACCGGCGCAGCGACATCTTCTCGCTCGGCATCGTGCTCTGGGAGATGGTCACCGGGCGGCGGCTGTTCAAGTGCGAGAACGACCTCGCGACGATCCAGCGGATCATCAACTCGCAGGCGCAGCCGCCGTCGCTGTGGCGCCGCGAGTGCCCGGCCGAGCTCGATCGGATCATCCTGGGCGCGCTCGCGAATGATCCCGACCGCCGGTACCAGAGCGCCGAGCAGCTGCAGCTCGAGCTCGAGGCGCTCGCGCCGGGCCAGCAGCTGGGCCATCCGGCGCCCGGGCTGCGCGCGTACATGCACGACCTGTTCGCCGAGGACATCCTCGCGTGGTCGCAGGCGCAGGCTGCCGGCCAGACGCTCACCGCGTACATCGCCGAGCAGGCGACCCGGCTGACGGCGCCGATCAGTGAGAGCGAGGTCTACTCGCTGGATGACTTCGAGCTCGACGACAGAGATGCCGACGGCGACGATCCGGACGCCGCCGAGACGGTCGCACCGACGACGCCCGCGGCGCCGCCCGCGCTCGACAGGCCGCCGCCGGCGAGCGGGCCCGCGCCGCTCGTCGACGTCAGCGAGGCGCCGACCGAGATCGGCACGTTGCCGCCGCTCGTGATCCCGCCCGAGCTCCCCGGTAACCCGGCGCCGTTTCCGATCGCGCCGCCCGAGTGGCGGCCGGGCCAGACCACCACGACGATCGACGGCGGCGTCGCCACGCGACGCACGAAGCGCATCCTGATCGGATCCTCGATCGCGTTCGGCGTGCTCGTGCTGCTCGTCGCGCTGCTGGCCGGCGGGCCACCGGCCCCGCGTGCGGCCGAGCCGAGCGCGCCCGCGCAGATCCAGATGAAGGCGGTGCCGACGAGCGAGCTGCCGGCGGCGCCGTGACTACAGCGTGAAGATCGCCGCGCCCCAGGTGAAGCCGGAGCCGAACACCGAGGACAGGATCCGATCGCCGCGCTTGACCTTGCCCTGCTGGCGCCAGTGGTCGATCGTGAGCGGCACCGTGGCGGCGGTCGTGTTGCCGTAGATCTCGATCGTGTTGAGCACCTTCTCGTGCGGGATCTTCGCGACCTCGGCGACCTTCTCGTTGATCCTCAGGTTTGCCTGGTGCGGCACGAACCACTGGATGTCGTTCCAGGTCAGGCCGGTCTTCGCGAGCGCCGCCTGCGTCGACATCACCATCCCGCGCACCGCGTTGAGGAACACGCGCTTGCCATCCATGCGCGGATACATGCCCTGGTTGTGCTCGCGGTCGCGGGGGTCGTAGTCGAGGTACGGCAGCCGGTTGATCTCGAAGATCTTGAGGTAGAGATCCATCGCGCCGTTCCCGTCGGCGTGCGCGGACGTGTACATGATGCCGGCGCGCGGATCGTCGGTCTCCATGACGCCGAGCACGAACGCGCCCGCCCCGTCACCGAACAGGATGGTGACGTCGCGACCGCGCGTCGTGAAATCGATCGAGTGACTGTGGAGCTCGGCGCCGATCAGCAGCACGCGCTTGTAGACACCGCTGCGAATGAACGCGTCGGCCATCTGGAGGCCGTACACCATCGCCGAGCACTGCTGCCGGATGTCGAAGCACGCGCAGTTGGTCTTGTCCGCGATGCCCAGCTTCTTCTGGACGATCACGCCGGTACCCGGAAAGTGCATGTCGGGCGACAGCGTGCCGAGAATGATGCAATCGATGTCGGTCGGCTCCAGCCCGGCATCGGCGATCGCGCGCTTCGCCGCTTCGACCGCGAGGTCGCTCGTCCAGACCGAGCCGTCGTTCGGCACGTAGCGCCGCGTCTTGATGCCGGTGCGCTGCTGGATCCACGCGTCGTTCGTCTCCGTCATCTGCGTCGGCTGACGGACGTGTTTGTCGTCGAGGAACGCGAGCTCCTCGTTCGTGACGACGCGCTCGGGCACGTAACTTCCGAGCCCGAGAATCTTCGTACGGATCATGGAGACGACATAGCACACACCTGTGCAATAAATCGGTCATGCGGCTCGCCGTTCTCTTCGCGGTCGCGATGACGACGCTGCCGGGCTGGCCTCTCTACGATCGATTCTGTCTGCCGTGTCACGGCGTGCAGGGCGATGGGAAAGGGCCCGCGGCTCCGTTTGCGTGGGGTGAGCCGCGCGCGTTCGCGCCAGGCGTCTACAAGTGGCGGTCGACGCCGACCGGGCAGCCGCCCACCGACGACGATCTGCGCACCGCGATCCGGTTTGGCGCTCCCGGCACGTCGATGCCCGCATTCGATGGCGTGCTGGATGCGGCACAGCTCGATCAGCTGATCGCGGTGCTGAAGGCGTTCGCGCCGTCCGCGTTCGCGCGACGCACGACTCCGGTCGCGATCGGATCGCCGCGCAGGCCCGATGCCGCGCGCGGCGCGCAGCTATGGAAGCAACACGGGTGTAACAGCTGCCACGGCAGCGACGGCCGCGGCGACGTGGCCGGGCTCGCCGAGCGGCCCTACGATCTGACGAGCCAGCTGCTGCGCCGTCCGCGTGCGAGCGATTCGCACGATGCCCGCCGCCGGGCCATGGTGCTGAGCATCGCGACCGGCATGGCGGGCACGCCGATGCCGGGCTTCG
>DAIRFU010000936.1:0-1567 GCA_036794935.1 Kofleriaceae bacterium
ACCGCCCAGGTCGCGGGCACGTAGATCAAGCAGACCGCGAAGCAGGTCACCGGCTTGGGCCGTGGCTCGGTCAGGCTCGAGCTCGACCAGACGAAGGCCGCGCCGGGCGGCACGATCCACGGCCGCGCCGTGCTCGCGCTGACCGAGGCGATCGAGGCCAAGCGGCTCGTCGTCACGCTGCGCGCGCGCCAGAAGCTCGTCACCGTCAAGCGCGGCGACGGCGGCCACAGCGTCGGCACCTCGCACGCCGACGTCTACGAGCACACGCTCGAGCTCGGCGCCGCGCAGATCTACGACTCGAGCACGCTGCCGTTCGAGCTCACCGTGCCGCCCGACGCGCTCGATCTGCGGCCGCAGGCGCCGTCGTCGCCGCTCGGCGAGGTCGCGCGCACGATCGCGTCCGCGGTGTCGCCGAGCGCGGGGCCGATCGAGTGGCAGGTGCTCGTCACGCTCGAGATCGCGTGGGGCCGCAACCTCACCCACGACGTCGACATCGTCGTCACGCGCTAACGAGGCTTGCGCTTGCGCACGCGGCTGCGCCGGGTCACCGTCGGCATCTGGAGGCCGAGCTCGTTCGGATCGAGCTTGCCGATCGCGACGAGGTCACCGCGCCGCGTCGCCGTGATGGTCGGGTACTCGCCGCGCGACACCTCGACGAGGCCGGCGCCCTCGAGTGCGCGCACGAGATCCATGATCTGCTGCGCCGACCAGCCGCGCAGGCAGCCGCGCTCCGGCATATCGTCGAACCGGGCGTCGTCGTCACTGCCGTTCGCGAGCGCGGCGATCCGCGTGCGTCCGAACCGGCCGTTGAGCGACCCGATCAGGCGGAGCAGGGCGCGCACGCCATCCGCCTCGGCCGGCGACAGGCCGGTGGTCCTGCCGTGGGCGAGCGCCTCGCAGTTGTCGCACGCGCCGCAGCGCTTGCCGCGGTCGCTCCAGTCCTCGTCGCCGAAGTACTCGAGCACGAACTGACGGCGGCAGCGTGGGTGATACGCGTACTCGATCATCGTCCGCAGCTTCTTGCGCTCGATGTCGGCGCGCCGCTGCAGCGACTCGACGTCGAGCGGCATGAACTGGCCGGGCGCGGGGCGGGCGGCCACGATGCGCTCGCCGTCGCGCGCGAGCATGCCGTGGTGCTCGAGGATCCGGATCGCCGAGCCGAGTGCCGCGCCCGAGGGCGCTGCGGGCAGCTGCTTCTTGAGGCGCGCCTCGAGATCGTCGTCGCCGCGCCCCACCGCGCCGAGCTGCGGCTGCTCCCGGAGCAGCTTCCAGATTCCGCGCAGCAGCTCGGCCGATGGAAACGACGCGTCGATCAAGAAGTCCTGAAGCCGGATGTCGCCGTGGTTGAACAGCAGGACGCAGCGGGTCGGCTTGCCGTCGCGCCCGCCGCGGCCGGCCTCCTGGTAGTACGCCTCGGGGCTGCGCGGGATGTCCGCGTGAACGACGAGGCGGATGTCGCTCTTGTCGACGCCCATGCCGAACGCGTTCGTCGCGACGATGACGTCGAGCTCGCCGGCCATGAACACGTCCTGCGCCTTCTCGCGGACGCCGTCCTCGAGGCCGGCAT
>DAIRFU010000055.1:0-17207 GCA_036794935.1 Kofleriaceae bacterium
AGCCGGCGACGCCGACGTTCGCGACGATCACGCGATCACCGGCGACCAGGCCGTGCGGCGCCATGGTCGTGAACGTCGCGGTCGAGCCGCTCTTGGTGGCACCGGCGGGGCTCGCCGCGATGTCGGCACCGGGCGGCGGCACGACGCGGCCGGAGAACGGATCCTCCGACGACGACACGTCGGCCGCCGCGCTGATCAGCGTGACCGCATCCCCGGGCACCAGCGCCAGCACCGTCGCGAGTGCGTACGACGCGCCGCGCGCGCGTACGGCGGTGACGCTCGCGCCGGCAAGCACGTCCGCCTGCGCCATGCCGGTGGTGTCCGTCGTCGCCTCGGTGACCGTGCCCTCGCGATCGATGAACACGACGTAGAACCCGGCCAGCGGCGCGTCGTTCTTGTCGACGATGCGGACGCTGACCGGGCCGCGCACGTCCGGATCCGCGTCGACCAGCGCGTCGCCACCGGCGTCGGCCCCGCCCGGGTGCGAGTCACCGCACGCGACGAGCAGTGCCGCCCAGAGCGCGAGCCTCATCGCGCCGCTCGGAGCAGTGCCCGGCGCGTCGCGGGCAAGCGCCCGGCGGCCTCGAGCGGCGTCAGGATCTCGGTCACCCGCGCGCGCTCGGCGGCGGCGGTCTTGCGGTCACCGGCGGCGGCAGCGATCTCGGCGAGGCCGGCGTGGATCTCGGCGACGTAGCCGGGCCACCCCACGTTGTGGGCTGACTCGGCAGCCGTGTGCTCGGCGATCGCGAGCGCCTCGGTGAGAGCGGCAGCCCGCGCGCTGGGATCGCGACGCACGCGGGCGAGCTCGGCCTGGGCGAGCAGGCCCTGGGTCAGCGTCTCTTTCCACTCGTGGTTGATGGTGTCGCCCGCGACCAGCATGCGCGCGCGGGCGGTGCCGAGCTTGATCAGCTCGTCGGCACGTCTGGGATCGCGGGTAGCGAGGAGCCGGCCGAGCGCGACCTCGCTGGATGCGAGCTCGTTCTTGAAGCTGCCCTGCGACGGCGCCTCGACCACGAGCTGCTGGCGGATCGCGAGCGCCTGCTCGTGCGCATCGAGCGCCTTCGCGGTGTCGCCGCCGAACGCGAAGGCGGCGGCGAGCTTGGCGTAGGACCACGCGATCGAGCGCCGGTACGCGACGCTCTTCGCGTCACGCTCGACGAGCTCGCGGCGCAGCTCGAGCGCGTAGCGGTACTGCGCGAGGCCATCGGCGGTGCGGCCGAGATAGATCAGTGCATCGCCGGCGCGCGTGTTCGAGCGCGACAGCGCGATCTTGTAGCGCGCACTCTTGGCATCACGCGCGGCGAGATCCTTGTGGACCTCGATCGAGGCGTTGATCTGCTCGAGGCCCTCCGCGAACGCACCGGTATCGACGAGCGTGAAGCCGAGATCGGAGAGCAGGTTGCCGCGCTGGTACTGCCACTCGGTGTTCGTGGGGTCACGCTGGACGAGCGAGCGAGACAGCCGCGCGGCGCGGCGGTAGGCGTCGACGGCAGCCTTGTCGTCGCCGAGCTGGCGATCGAGGTCGGCGAGCTCCCGGAGGACCTCGAGGACGGCCTCCTGGTAGCGCACGTGATCGGGCTGGCTCTCGAGCAGGGTCTCGCGCAGGCGCAACGCGTGCTGGTACTCGTCGACGGCGCTGCCCGACTCGCCGCGGTTTTGGAACACCGAGGCGAGCTTGAAGTGGCTGGTCGACAGCGCGAGCACCTCGTCGGCGGCCTTGCCGATGCCCTGGCTGGTCGCCTGCTCGCGATCGTTCTTGCCGGCCATGTACTGCTCGAACGCCTCGTCGATCCGGCCGTCCAGGCGGAGCAGGTCGCCGAGCCGGTCGTGGGCGTCGGCGGAGTCGAGCATGACGAGCTTCGCGGTCGGGTCCTCGCGGCGCAGCTGGACGAAGATCGCCTGCGCGCCCTCGAAGCGCTCGAGCGCCTCGTCGAGCTTGCCGCGCTCCTGGAAGATGATGCCGGCCTCGTAGTCGAGCCGCGCGATCAGCCGGCGCAGCTTGCGCGTGCCCGGCGCCTTGCTGTCGCCGACGACCTCGGTCAACCGATCGCGCGCCTCGCGCCAGGTCGCGAGCGCCTGGTCCGGTTTGCCCGACTTGTGCTCGGCCTCGCCGATCAGCTGGATCGCCTCGGCCATGCGGATCTCGTCCTCGCGCGGCATCCCGCCCGGCATGCTCGACAGCATCGCGTAGTACTTCTTGACCTCGGTGCCGAGGCCCGCGAGCAGGTCGAGGCGGCCTGCCGCGTCGAGCCGCTCCTTCATGTCCGAGAACATGTAGTCGATGAGCCGCTCGGCCGCCTGCTTGCGCGTGATCGCGATCTGGCGCGCGCGCTCGGCGTGGTCGCGTGCGGCGACGATGTTGTGCACGGCGACCGTGCCGCCGATCGCGATGGTCGTCACCGCGATCGCCGCGATGGTGACCGCGGCGCGGTGCTTCTTGACGAAGCGGATCACGCGCTGCGCGGCCGTGTAGCGATGCGCGTCGACGAGCTGCCCGGTCAAGAAGCGGCGCAGCTCGTCGGCGAGATCGCCGGCGTGCGGGTAGCGCGCGAACGGATCGGGCGCCATCGCGCGCTCGACGATCGCGACGAGCTCGGCGGGCGCCCGGCGCTCTCGCTCGCGGAGCGGCACGATCTTGCCGAGCGCGGCGGCCGCGATCACGTCCGTCGCGGTGCGCGCGTTGTACGGCGGTACGCCGGCGAGCGTGTGGTACAGCATCGCGCCGAGCGAGAACACGTCGGCGCGCTGATCGACGGGCTCGCCGCGCGCCTGCTCGGGGGACATGTACGCGGGCGTGCCCATCACCGCGCCGGCGACGGTGAGCGTCGACGCGTCGAGCGAACCCGACGGCCGCCTCGAGACGCTCGCGGTCTCGATCACGGGGCGCGAGCTCCGCACGTTGTGCGTGCGCTCGATGGTCTCGTGATCGCTGTCGAGGTCCTTCGCCAGGCCCCAGTCGATGACGACGGTCTCGCCGAAGTCGCCGAGCAGCACGTTGCCCGGCTTGAGATCGCGGTGGATGATCCGCTGGCTGTGCGCGTACGCGATCGCGTCGCATGCCGCGGCGAGCCGCGGGATGATCGCGAGCCGGTCCTCGAGCTTCGTCGTCTCGGCGATCACCTTGTCGAGCGGTCGGCCCGACACGAGCTTCATCGCGAAGAACGGCTCGCCGGTCGGCCAGCGCCCCGCCTCGTAGACCGGCACGATGCCCGGGTGCTGCAGGCGCGCGGTGATCAGCGCCTCGCGCTGGAAGCGGCTGACCTGATCGCTCGCCGGATCGAGCAGCGACTTGAGCGCGACCGGCCGGCCGAGCCGGCGATCCTCGGCGGCGACGATCTTGCCCATTCCGCCGCGCGCGATCTCGCGATCGATCTGGTACAGCGACGCGGCGACCTCGGGCAGTGGCGGCAGCGCGCCCAGCGCCGGCGCCGCCATCGTGGCATCGAGTCCGCTGTCGTGGCCGGGCGGCGGGGCGCCATGCGTGCCGGCGGGCAGGTGGGGCGGCGGCGTCGGCCCGGCGGAGTCGGCCGGCGCGATGGTCGCGGCGAACGCGGCCGAGCTGGCCGCATCGGGCGCGGGATCACCGTCCTGGGAGGCCATCGATCGCCGATGATACCGCCATGTCGCCGCCACTCCATGTCGTACGCGCCGGCGATGGCGCGCGGATCTTGCTGATCCACGGCAGCGCCGCCGACCACACGACCTGGTCGATCCAGCTCGCCTCCCCCCTGCGCGAGCGGTTCACGCTCGTGGCCTATGACCGGCGCGCCGACGCCGCCACCGTCGAGGAGCATGCCGCGGACGCCGCCGGCCTCATCGAAGATGGCCGCGTGGTCGTGGTCGGCTCGAGCTTCGGCGCGGTGGTCGCGCTCGAGCTGGTGCGCACACGACCCGAGCTGTGTGCAGGTGCCGTCCTCATCGAACCGCCGATGGCCGCCGCCGACGACCTCGCGGCCGCGCCGGACGTGTTCCTCGCCGGGCTCGATCGCCGCGCGGCGGAGCAGGGCGGGGCGGCCGCCGGCGAGCTCTTCTTACGCACCGTGCTCGGCGATGTCGCGTTCGAGCGGATGCCGCGCGCGTTTCGCGAGCGAGCCATGGATAAGTGGCCCGCGATCCGCGCCGATTCGGCCGCGCTGCTCGCGTACCGGTCGCGCTATGCCGAGCTCGCCGGGGTGACGGTCCCGGTCCAGCTGGTCGGCGGCGACCGCTCGGCCGGGTACTTCCGGCCCACCCTCGACGCGCTGCTCGCCACGCTCCCCCGCGCGCGCCTCGCGATCGTCGCCGGTGCCGGCCACATGTTGCACGCCGAGGCGCCGCGCAAGTTCGCCGAAGTGCTCGTGGCGTTCGCCGAATCGATCGAGATCGAGTAAGGTCCCCGGCCCCATGGCGCCGGTGACTCACGACAGCGACATCTTTCAGCGCGCGGCGGACGGCGTACGTCCGACGGCGGTCGTCGTCGCGGTGCAGTTGCCCGGCATCACCGACGGCGAGCTCGCATCCTCGATCGCCGAGCTCGAGCGGCTGGCCAAGACGCTCGGCCTCGATCCGATCGGCCGCATCGTGCAGCGGCGCGCGCGCCTCGCGCCGGGTGTCGTGCTCGGCACCGGCAAGCTCGCCGAGCTGGCCGAGTGGACCGGCGGCTCGGGCGAGGTGCCCACCTTCGAGAGCGTCGTCTCCCGCCGCCGCCGCAAGGAAGCCGAGGCCGACGCCGATGCCGACGCCGACCTCGACGAGCCGGATCCGGACGATGCCCCGGCCGCCTCGGTCGCGCCGGCACGCAAGGCCGAGGTCGTCCTCGTCGACCACGATCTGACGCCGACGCAGCACCATAACCTCGAGCGCGCGAGCGGCGTCGACGTCCTCGATCGATCGAGCGTGATCATCGAGATCTTTCACCGCCACGCGAAGACCCGCGAGGCACGCCTGCAGGTCGAGCTCGCACGGCTGCGCTACCTCGCGCCGCGCCTGCGTGCATCGTCGGGCGGCGGCGATCGCGTGCGCGGCGGCATCGGCGGCAAGGGTGCCGGCGAGAGCTCGCTCGAGCTCGATCGCCGGCGGATCCGCGACCGCATCGCCGAGCTCAACCACGAGCTCGCGCAGCTCGGCGGAGGCGCGCAGACCCGCCGCGAGCGCCGCAGCGAGCTGCCCACGGTCGCGCTCGTCGGCTACACGAACGCCGGCAAGTCGTCGCTGATGCGCGCGCTGACCAGCACGGACGTCTACGTCGCCGACAAGCTGTTCGCGACACTCGACACCACGGTGCGCCGCCTCCAGCCGCCGACCGATCCGCCGATCCTCGTCACCGACACCGTCGGCTTCATCAAGAAGCTGCCGCACGATCTCGTCGCGTCATTCCGCTCGACGCTCGACGAGGCGGCCGACGCCGACCTCCTGCTCCATGTCATCGATGCCTCCGATGCGGCGCACGCCGATCAGCTCGCGGTCACGCGCGAGGTGCTCGCCGAGATCGGCGCCGACCCGGTCGAGACCTGGCTCGTGCTCAACAAGATCGATCGCGTCGACGACGACGCGCGCGCGGCCCTCGCCGATCACTACCCGGGCGCGCTCCAGCTCTCCGCGAAGCGACCGGCCGATGTCGCCGCACTGCGCGACCGGCTGGTCGAGCGCTTCGTCGGCGCGCTCGAGGAGGCGGAGCTCGACATCCCGTGGTCGCACCAGCGGCTCGTCCACGTCGTCCACGAGCGCGCGACCGTGCTCGCGGAGACGCACCACGAGGCGGGCACCGTGGTCCGGCTGCGCGCGCCCGCCCGCGTCATCGAGGGGCTGCGGGTCGCGCTCGGCTCGGATGCGTGATCGTGGTCAGGGCCGGTACTCGTCGGCGCCGCGGTCGCAGTAGTTCGCGGGACGCGATTGGCCCTCGTAATCGCCGATGAACATGCCGCCGACCATGCAGTCGGCGTTGGCCTCGGGATCGTCGAGCAGGATCGTTCCCGGGCTCATGCTCGTGAGCTTGTAGTCGGTCAGGTTCGCGAACTTGGCCTTCGTGATGTCCTTGTCGGTGTAGTTCGTGGTGCCGGTCAGGCAGTCGCCGCCGATCGCCGCGCCCGGGCCGTTCGCCGAGATGATGTTGCGGGTCACCGCGAACGTCTGGGTCGGGCCGTGCGTGCACTGAACACCGCCGATGCGGTTCTTGCCGCCCTTCGACAGGTTCTGGACGATCGTGTTGAACGCGACGCGGCCGCTCGCATTCGTGATGTTCACGTTGCCGGTGTCGAGTGCGTCGTTGCCATTGTGGTCGATGATGTTGTTGCGGATCTCGAGCATGCCCGCGGCCAGCTGCAGCGCGCCCTTCGGGTTGCGGCTCAGCCGGCTGCGCTCGATCGTCATCGTGCAGCCGTTCGAGGTCACGCCGTACTCCGCGTTGTCGGTGATGCGCATGCGGCGCAGCGACAGGATCGCGGCACCCGAGCACGACACACCGTCGGCACCCGGGCCGGCCGCGTTCTTCACGGCGAGGCCGATGATCTCGACGTTGCCGCCGGTCGCCGAGAGCGCGTCGCCATTGCCCGTGGGCTGGAACGTCGCGCCGGCACCGAGGACCTGGACCGGCTGCGTCGCCGGGAACGCGATCGGCGGCTCGCTGTACGTGGCACCCTGGTTGGTGGTCAGCTTGATGATGTGCCTCGTCGCGCTCACCATCTGCACGGCGGTGGTGAACGTGCACGGCGCGGTCAGCGTGCACGTGCCGGTCGCATCGGGCGCGGCGTAGAGGATGGTCGCTTCCTCCGCACACTGACCGCTGGGCAGGCACAGGCCCGAGACCGGGCAGTGGCTGTCGAGCGTGCAGCCGTGACACGCGTTGTCCTCGCCGCACTGGGGCATCGCGCCGGTGCACGCGGTGGTGTCGACGTCGACGATGCACTGGACGCAGGTCTGCGAGAGCACGTCGCACACCGCTCCGTTCGGGTTGCCGGCGCACTGCGCGCTGTCCCGGCACTCGCCCATCGGCGCGTCGATCAGCACGAGCCCCGAGGTGCGGCAGTCGGGGTCGTTCGGGTGATCGTCGCAGAATGCCGGGTTGAGCTGCTTGCCGCACGCCGCCGCGAGCGTGACGGCGAACAGCGCTGCCGCGAGCTGCCGGGCCAACATCGCGTCCAGGATCGCGCCAAACGACCATGCGCGGAAGTCCAAACCTCTTGCTCGCACTGTCAGCTCAGAAGTGGCCGGCCCAGCCCAGGTATGCGCCGCCACGTGTGGCGCTCGCCACAGGCCCCGACCGCGACGAGCCCGCCTGGATCAGCCAGATCGTCCCCCCGATGGTACCTCCTGCCCCAACCGCGGCGAGCGCGATGCCGATCGGCGTGGAGTCCGGGTAGATGTACTTCTGGTCCTCGCCGCCGACCGAGCCGTAATAGAGGAAGATCGCGCCTGCCGCGATCGTCGCGATGCCGGCACCGAGCAGGATGCTGGGGCCCAGGCGCGAGGCGTGGCGCCCGCCGCCGCCTCGCAGGCGGTTCCCCGCGAGGCGGGCGAGCATCTTGTCGGTGAGCGTGAACCAGCCGTGCTTCTCGCAGTTCTCGCAGATCCGGCGCTCGGCGGCCGCGTCCTTGCCGCGCACGAACCAGTAGACGTCGAACGTGATGTTCGTGCCGGTCACGATCGAGCGCACGAACACGAGCCGGTCCGTCTTCGACTGCGCCTCGAACACGCCCCGCGCGCACGCGAGGTCATCGAGCGTGAAGCAGTTCGTCAGCGTGTTCGCGGCGTCGGCGCTCATCGGCGCGTCGACGATGGTGTGGCCGTGCTTGCGTAACCACTTCTCGATGCGCGCACTCACCGGGCCCTGGAGGTCGGCGTCGCCGCTCGCGACCACGCCCACGTCGCTCGCCCACCCGGACCGCGTGGCGCACGCGAGGGTGAGGAGCAGGACGAGCCAGCGCATGGTCGACCGATCGTATCGCAACCCGCGCTCGCCTGCTCGGTGCCTACTCGAGCTCGTCGGCGCCGATGTCCTTCTGTGCGCCCTGGGGACGCAGGTCACCGTCGGCGTCGACGTCCACCGATGATGCGGTCGTCGCCTGATCGACGGCGGAGCTGCCGGCCCGCAGCTTGTAGCTGAATGGAGCCATATCCGGGTGCGCGAGCTCGAGCCCCGTGAGGTCGGCCTGCGTCTTCGAGGTCGGATACGTGCAGATGCCGATCGTCTGGGCATTCGAGCCGGCCGTGCTCCCCGAGAGCGAGTTGCGAGCGATGATGTTGTTCGCGGCCGCGAAGCCGGTGATGTCACAGATCACGCCGCCGCTGCGGGTCGTGATGGCGGCGGCGCGGTTATCGATGATCGTGTTGAACTCGAGGCGACTGGATCCAGCGCCGGCGACGGAGAGGTTCACGCCGCCGTAGGTCCCGCTGTCCTGGTCGCCGTTGCGAAAGATGTAGTTGTTCGTGATGTCGAACGTCGACCCGATTCCGGCCACGGAGATGCCACCGCCTTCGTTCGTCGAGATCGTGCACTGCGACATCGTGAGCGCGCCGCCGGAGACCGAGACTCCGGCTCCTTGATTCTCGGTGACCGTCACGCGCGTGAGCGCGAGCTTGGGCAGGCCTCCGTTCGCCGTCACGACCACACCGTCTCCGCCGGACGTGCCGGTCGCGCCGGTGATCTCGAGATCGTAGATCCGCACGTCGGCGTTCGCGCTCCTCACCTCGAGGATGGGGCCATCGCCATCGCGGTCGAGCGTCGCGCCCGGGTCGGCGAGGATCGTGACCGTCTTGCCGTCGATCGTCACGGTGGACGAGTCCTTCGCCGCGCCCTCGGCGGCGATCTTGATGTAGAGCGTGTTCTTGCCGAGCGCGTCCTTCACCAGCGGACATGGCGCCATCTTCGTGCACGCGTTGCCGGTGCCGCTGGCCGCGACGTAGGCCACCTGCGATTCCATCGCGCACGAGCCGTCGGGCAGGCACGCCCGCGAGTCGCAGTCCGTGTGGGCAGCGCACGCGGCGCACGTGTGCTCGGAGGTGCATACCGGCGTCGCGCCGCTGCATGCGCCGATGTCTCCGTCGAGGCACGCGACGCAGACCTTCGCGCCCACGTCGCACAGCGGCTTGGCGGCGTTCGTGCAGTCGTCGTTCGCCTGGCAGCCCTGCGGTGCGTTGACGTCCGCATCGACCATGCAGTTGTTGTCGGGGTGACCTTCGCAGTAGTTCGGGTTCGACTTGCTGCAGGCCGCCAGGAGCACGATCAGGAGCGCGATGCGCATCAGAACCTCCCTGCCCACCCGAGGTAGGCGCCATTGCGAGACGCGGTGGCGATCGGTGCCGAGTCCGAGTCTCGCAGCCAGAGATAGATCCCGGTACCGAGCGCGGCGGCGCCGGCGATGCCGAGCACGACGCCACCGGTCGCGGTGTCGCGGATGTTGGCCTTCTGCGGACCGACCGGATCGAGATCCTCGTCGATCGCGATCATGATGCCGCCGGCGAGGAGCGCGGCGCCGCCGACGCCCATCAGCGCGATCGGTGTCCAGTGTGGCAGCACGCCGCTGCCGGTATCGGTCGGCTCGGAGGCTGCGTCGGTGATCCCGGCGCGCTCGGCCGGCGGTGGCGGCTCGTGTACGAGCGCATGCATCAGCTCGTCGACGGTCGCGTGCAGCGAGTCGTCGTTGCAGCGCGTGCACACGCGCCGCTCCGCGATCGCATCGTGGCGCTTCTCGAACCAGTAGCCGGTCACCGCGACATCGCGCGTCCCATCGGTGTTCTGCGTCGCCTCGGCGCGGGCGAAGACGACCGCCTCCGACTTGGCGCGCGTATCGACCACGCCCCGCGCGCAGCCGACATCCTCGAGCACGAAGCAGTCGATCATCGTGTTGATCGCGTCCGGATCGAGTGGACCGGGCACGACCTCGCGGCCGTGATCGTGGAGCCAGCGCTCGAGCTGGGCCGCGAGCTGCGGCTGCACGGTGGCCTCGCCCGTGACGACGACGCCGACGCGCTCGGCGCGGGCGCTGGTGGTGAACAAGAGAGTCGCGAGCACGCAGATCGACGTTCGCATGTCAGTTTCGCTCGATGGTGACCGTCTTGCGCTCCTCGATGGTCACGGTGAGCGGCTCGTTCTTGCCAACTTCGCTGTTGACGAGCCGCAGCCTGTGTTTGCCAACCGGGAGCTTCATGTCGACGGGCGTATCGTGGACCTTCTTGCCGTCCACGTACACGGTGAGGATCGGGAAGGCGCGCACGACGAGGCGCCCCGTGCGGTTCTCGCTCTTGTGGCCTGCGTGGGCATCTTTTTCGGGCGATTCGGGCACCTCGGGCGCTGCGGCATCGATCACGGTCACGGCGGTCGCCTCGGCGTCGGGCAGTGGTGCCGCGTCGAGCGGCGCCAGCGCGGGCCTCGCGTCCGCCGCGGTCACGATGGCGATCGCCGCGTCAGCGGGTGTGACCCCGCTCGTGCTTGGCGCGCGGGTCGCCGCGATGATGCCGAACGTGACGAGCGTCGCGGCGAGCACGCCGACGAGCGCGAGCCGCCCACCGCGGCGGCGGGGTGGCACCGGCGTCGCCAGCGGGCGCATCGTGCCGGTCGAGTGGTTTCGATCGTCGCCCAGGCTCGGCGCGGGACCGACGGGCTGCGACGGCCCGGTGATGCCACCGGTCGTGCCGTGCAGCGTCTGCTGCCCGGGACCGAGTGACTGGTAGGTCACGGGCGTCGCGCCGGAGCTACCGCGCGATCGCGCGATGCTGTCGCGCACCGGCGCGCTGTGCGGGAAGCGCTCCGCGAGCACGCGGATCAGCTGCTCGCGACCGTCCTTCGGCGCGTCGTCGCACGCGTGCAGGTCGCGGATCGCCTGTTCGCCCGTCGCGTAGCGCGCGGGCAGGTCGCGCTCGAGCAGCTTCATCGCGACGCGCTCGAGGTCCTTCGGCACATCGGGGCGCAGCGAGCGTGGGCGCGGGATCTGGCCGAACAGCACGGCGGCGAGCGTCGCGCGCGTGTCCTCGCCGACGAACAGGCGTCGCCCGACGAGCATCTCCCACAGCATCACGCCGACCGCGAACAGATCGCTGCGGCCGTCGAGCGGCTGCCCGTTCGCCTGCTCCGGGCTCATGTACGCCGGCTTGCCCTTGATGAACACCGACGCGGTCGCCTCGCTGGCCTGGCGCGCCTTCGCGATCCCGAAGTCGCTGACCTTGACCGCGCCCTCCCACGACAGGAGCACGTTGTGCGGCGACACGTCGCGGTGGACGATGCCGCGCAGCTCGTTGCCCGCCGGCAGGTCGTGCGCGTGGCCGAGCCCGCGCAGCACCTCCCCGATCACGAAGATGACGACCGGAAATGGCAGGGGGCCACTCGAGGCGAGGGCGTCGAGGTCGCGGCCGTCGACCAGCTCCATGACGAGGAACAGCCGGCCGTCGGCGTCGCGGTCGAAGTCGAGGACCGAGACGATGTTCGGGTGCTGCAGGCGCGAGCTGATCTGCGCCTCGGCGACGAACATCTTCGCGAACGACGGGTTATCGGAGTACCCCGGCAGCACGCGCTTGATCGCGACCCGGCGCGAGAAGCCCTCGGCGCCGAGCATCGAGCCCAGAAACACCTCGGCCATGCCACCACCGCCGAGCCGAGTATCCAGGCGATATTTCCCGGACATCCCGAGCATCACGCGGTGATTATAGATGATCAGCGCGCCGCAAACGCGTGCGACCGGTCGATCGCGCGCGCGGCGAAGAAGCGGTGCGCCGCCTCGACGTGCGAGCTGAACGCGAAGACCTCGTCGAGGCCACCCGCGCCATAGATGAGCCCGCGCTCCGAGGTCTCGTGATCCGCCGCAAACTGCGGCAGGTCGGCGACCGCGAGCTCCTCGGCCACCGCGAACAGCATCACCCGGTTCGGCCTCGGCGCGCTCGACGCGTACCAGAACGGCTCGAGCCGCTGCGGGTCGATCGCGATGCCGGTCTCCTCGCGCACCTCGCGCGCGCAGCCCGTGCGCCAGTCCTCGTGCTCCTCGAGGAAGCCGCCGACCAGCGCGAGCTTGCCGATCGCCGGCGGGATCGCGCGACGGATCACGAGCAGGCCGAGGCGGGCTCCATCGACCACCGGCACCAGCGCCACGCACACCGGGATCGGGTTCGCCCAGATCTGCGCGCCGCAGCTGGTGCACGCGCGCGGGTAGGCGAGCGGCTCGGCGAAGCGCGCACCGCAGAAGTGGCAGAAGGCGTTGGCCGTGGTCATCGCGGGCTCAGCGAGTCGTGGCCGCGCTCGTGCATCTGCGCGCGCGACGCCACATACGCGCGAGCATTGCACACCGGGGTGTGTCCGGGCACCTGCTCGAGAGAAACCTGGCCTGGATCAGCGCTGGTAGCGCCCGGCGCGTCCCGCGTCGTCCTTGCCGCGCTCGAGGGCCAGCGTCAGCGCGCCCTGCGAGGTCAGCGTCGCGCGATACGCGTATCCGGTGCGGATGGCGCACTGGTCGTTGCCGTCACCGCGCGCGCGGGTGATCGTCTGATCCCAGGAGGCGAGGCGGATCGGCGCGTCACACGACGGTTGCGCGCTCGCGGCGGTCGGGATCGCGCACAGCGTGAGCGACGCGGTGCCGCGCATTTCCTCTTCGCCGGCGTCGGTCTCCGTGTACTGGTTCTGGCTCTCGATCCAGATCGTCGTCCCGCCCACGCCTGTCCGCTCCTGGTACGCGCGCACGGTGACGGCGTGGGTCGCGTTCGGCGTCTCGCCGAGATCGACGTCGGGCGCCGCGTCGACGACCTGGAGCGCCGACCACCTCTCACCTCGCCGCGCGAGCAGCACGATCGCGGTGCCCGCCGCGGTCGTGGCAGGGTCCGCGGGCGTGTCGCGCAGGATCACGAGCTGCGCCTGGGCTCCGCGGAGCTCGGCAGGTTCGCACGTCACGGGGCCTTCGAGGCCGGTGGATGCGCCCCAGCTCGCGAGCGACGACGCGAGGCACGCGCATGCTTGCCCGATGTTGGCTTGCTGCTGACACACCGTGAGCGGCGTCGCGCGTGCGAGTCGACGCGGTGCCCGGTCCGCAGGCTTGCTGGCCGCGGCTGGCGAGAGGCACTCGACCTCCACCGGCGTGGACTGGAGCTGCCACGCCGCGAGTGCCGCCCTCGGCAACAGTGTCAGCAGCAGCTTGTAGTTCGCGTACAGCCCCGGCAACTCGACCGAGTCGTCGGGAGGATCGTCGCCGCAGTAGGGACCGAGGCCTTCCAGCGAGCCCCGGATGTCCTCGTTGACCGTCTCCCATGCGGCCGCATCGACGCCCGGCGGCACCTCGCGGGCGACCGCGATTGCCTGCTTCTGGATGGCCATGACATGGGCGCAGGTCTTGCGGCTGCGCGCGTCGCCCTCGAGCTCGCGGAGGAGCGCCTCGAGCGTGGCGCCGAGCGCCGCCACCTTGGGAGGAACCGGCGGCGCCTCTGCGGCGGAGCCGGGCGCCGTCGCAGCGTCGGAAGCGGCCACGGGGGCGACCGCGGCGGAGCCGGGCGCCGCCGATCCTTCCGCCGCGGCTTTCGACGGCGCCTTTCCTTTGCAGGCCACGAGCAACGACACCGCACCCAGCATCGCGAGCTTCATCGCCGCCCACGTTACCGCGAACGACCGCTTCGCCGCCCAGGCTCGTCCCCCTTCAGCGCGGGATCAGCGAGTCGTGACCGCGCTCGCGCATCTGCGTCCGCCAGACCTCGATCAGCTTGACGAACGCATCGGAGAGCTCGGGATCGAACTGCGTGCCGGCGCAGCGCTCGATCTCGCCGATCGCGACCTCGTGGCTGAGCGCGCGGCGATACGCGCGGTCGCTCGTCATCGCGTCGTACGCGTCCGCGATCGACACGACGCGGCCGACGAGCGGGATGTTCTGGCCGATCAGCCCGCGCGGGTAGCCGCCGCCGTCGTACCACTCGTGATGGCACCAGCAGCCGTCGATCAGGCCGTGCAGGCATGGCACCGGCTCGAGGATGCGCTTGCCCTTCTCCGGGTGCTGGCGGAACACCTGGATCTCCTCGGGCGTCAGCTTGCCCGGCTTGTTGAGCATGTCGTAACGGACGCCGATCTTGCCGACGTCGTGCATGACGCCGGCCTGCACGATGCGCCGGATCTCCGCGTCGGGCAGCGTGAGACCGCGCGCGAGCACCTCCGAGTAGACCGCGACGCGCTCGGAGTGGCCGCGCGTGTACATGTCGCTCTCCTCGAGCGCCTGCGCGAAGCCGGCCACGGTCTGCTGGAACATCTCCTCGAGCGAGAGGTTCGCCTTGACCAGATCGTCGTTGCTGGCGACGAGCTCGCCGTAGAGCCGGGCGTTCTCGATCGCGCTCGCCGCGCGCGACGCGAGCACCGCGAGCATCTTGCGGTGGCCCTCGTCGAACTTCTTGCCCTGCGTGAACGAGAACACGTTGAGCACGCCGACCATGTTGCCCCGCACCTGCAGCGGCACCGCGACGAACGACGACAGGTCCGCGGGCGCGGCCGCCTCGGTGAAGAAGCGCGATGCCCTGCCGCCGTGCGCGAGGATCGGCACGCCGCTGCCGAACTGCTCGGCGAGCACGCCGAACGCGGGCGAGGGCAGGGCGGCCGAGCCGCTCGCGTCGGCGGCGACCAGCTTGACGCGCTCCTCGTAGGCACCGCTGCGCGGGTCACGCAGGTGCAGCGTCGCGACGTCCGCCTTGACCTCGTCGAGCGCCGCGCGCAGCACGACGTCGAGGATGCGCTCGGTGTCGTGCGACAGCGCGATCGCCTCGGACACCTTGTAGATCGTGAGCGCCTCGCGCAGCCGGATGTTCTCGGCCTGCAGGCGCTGGCGGTACAGCGCGCGCTCGACGACGTGGATCACCTCCTCGACCTTGAACGGCTTGAGCAGGTAGTCGTACGCGCCCTTCTTCATCGCTTCGATCGCGGTCTCGACCGTGCCGAAGCCCGTCATCAGCACGGTGAGCACGCCGAGCCGCTCGGCCTCGATGCGCTCGAGCAGCTGGAGCCCCGAGAGCCGGGGCATCTTGAGATCCGTGATCAGCAGATCGTACGGATTGAGGCGCAGCTCGGTGAGCGCCTTCTCGCCGTCCTCGACGGTGTGGACCGAGAAGCCCTCGAGCGTCAAGAACTCGGCGAGGATCTCGCGAATGACCCGCTCGTCGTCGACGACGAGGATGCGAGCGGCTTCGACTGACTCCGCTGCTTGCACGAACGTGCTTACTGCGCGGGCGCGGGCGCGGGGGCGGTTCCGCCACCCGGCGTCGGTGCCGAGGCCGGGGCCGGGGCCGGGTTCGACTGCAGCGGCTGCACGACCGGCGACTGCTCCTGGCTGATGCCACCGCCCGCGGCGGTCGGGCCGCCTGCCTTCGGTGCCATCGGATCGTAGAGCGTGCCGGTGCGGCCGGTCGCCTTGTCGGCCACGGACTGCGCCGAGAGCCAGTTCTGGCGCGCCGTGACGGCCTTGGTCTTCTCGCCCTCGGCCTTGGACTTCGCGTTCTGCGTGCGCTTCTCGCGGTCGGAGAGCTGCTTCGGGAAGTCCTCGTAGTTGATCCCCTTGGGCTGGATGTTGTTCGTCTTCGCGAGCTGCGCCTTCGCGTTCTCGTACTGCGCCTCGCGCCAGTACATGTTCTCCTGCGTGTAGCGCCAGTACCTCTTGAGGTAGTTGCGGTAGGCCTCGAAGTACTTCACCCGCGCCTCGGCCGCCTTCTGCGCGTCCTCGGCGGCGCGCAGATCCTTCTGCGCGTTGTTCATGCGGTTCGTGTCGGCGGACTGCTCGGCGCTCTTCTTGGCGGAGATCGCGGAGTCGACGGCGAGCTTGGCCGCCTTGTGGTCGTTCTGGGCCTGGTGGAGCTGGCCGTCGGCATCCTGAACCTGCGCCTCGGCGTTCGCGTTCTCCATCTTCGCGATCGACCACTGGTTCTGGGTCTCGACGATGCTGCCCTTTTGATCGAGCGGGATCCGCGCGATGTGCATGTCGTCGAAGTGCTTGGACAGCGGCTTCGGTGGTTCATCCGAAGCGCCGCCACAACCGATGATAAACAGAGTGCAAACGACGAGCTGCCAAAGTCCCCGCATAGGTGGGTGCGAGCCTACTACGGCCGGCCGCGGCGAGCTACCATCTCGAAGGCATGACGACACTGCTCGCCGTCGACGTCGGGAACACGAATACCGTGCTCGGGGTGTTTCGTGACAGCCAGCTCGCGGCGCACTGGCGGATCCAGACCGTGGCGGCGCGCACGTCCGACGAGTATGCGGTCCTGCTCAAGACCCTGCTCGACCTGGAGGGCTTCCCCTGGCGCAGCATCGACGCCGGCATCGTCTCGTCGGTGGTGCCGCCGGCGGTGTTCGGCCTCCAGCGCTTCTTCAAGCGGCACTGCGGTGGCTCGGCGCTCGTGGTCGGACCCGGGATCAAGACCGGCATGCCGATCCTCTACGAGAATCCTCGGGAGGTCGGCGCCGATCGCATCGTCAACGCGGTCGCCGCGTACGAGGAGCTGCAGTCGGGCTGCATCGTGGTCGATTTCGGCACCGCGACGACGTGGGATGTAGTGAACCCGAAGGGCGAGTACCTCGGCGGCGTGATCGCGCCCGGCATCCAGATCAGCTCCGAGGCGCTCTACGAGCACGCCGCGAAGCTGCCGCGCGTCGAGCTCGCGCGCCCCGGCAAGGTCGTCGCGCGCAACACCGTCGCGTCGATGCAGGCGGGCCTCGTCTACGGCTACGCCGGCATGGTCGACGCGGTCGTCGACCGGATCCGCGCCGAGGTCGATTACCCCGTGCGCTGCGTCGCGACCGGTGGGCTCGCGCCGCTGATCGCGACCGAGACCCGGACGATCGAGTCGACCGACGACCTGCTCACGCTCAAGGGCCTCAAGATCCTGTTCCACCGCAACCAGTCATGATCGAACACACCCCGCTCGACGTCGCGAGGCTGTCGCCGGCGGCGCAGAAGGCACTCGGCCCGGGCCCCGGGCGCATGATGGCGGCGCGCGGCATGGCGCCGCTGTCGCCTGTCGATCAGCTCGGCGTCCTCTACCAGATCATGGTCGACGGCGACGCGAACCTGGCGGCGAGCGCGACCCAGACCGCCTCGAAGCTGCCCGACACGATCCTCGCCGGTGCGCTCGGCAACGCACAGCTCGATCCGCGCGTGATCGATCGCTTCGCGCAGCTCGTCGGCAACCGCTCCGCGGTGTTCGACACGCTCGTCGCGAACCCGTCGATCGCCGACGAGACGCTCGCCGCGCTCGCCGGCCTGCTCGGCGCGCGCGAGGTCGACCGCATC
>DAIRFU010000056.1:0-14523 GCA_036794935.1 Kofleriaceae bacterium
GGTCAACGGCTTCCTGTCCAAGGAGATGTTCTTCGCCGAGACGGTCTTTCTGTCCTCGCATCGCTGGATCGAGATCGCGCTCCCCGTGCTCGCGACGCTCGCGGGAGTCTTCGGGGTCGTGTACTCGCTGCGTTTCAGCTACGACATCTTCTTCGGCCCACCCGCGACCGATCTGCCCCGCCAGCCGGAAGAGGCGCCGCGCTGGATGCGCACGCCGATCGAGCTCCTGGTCCTCAGCTGCCTCGTCGTCGGTATCGCGCCGGCGGTCTCGATCGGGCCGGCACTCGCCGCTGCGGCACGTCCCGTCGTCGGTGGCGTGTTGCCGGACTACAGCCTCGCCCTGTGGCACGGCTTCAACCTGCCGCTCGCGATGAGTGCCGTGGCGATCGTGCTCGGCATCGCGGGCTACCTCTGGCTGCGCGGGCAACACAAGCGCGGCCGACTCCAGGAGGCGCCGCTGGCCGCTCGGCTCGACGGCAAACGGCTGTTCGAGAGTGCACTGATCGGAGTCACGCGCCTGTCGCGCCGAGCACTTCGCGTCGTCGCGACGCAGCGCCTGCAGACGCAGGTGTTCGCGATCATCGCGCTCGCGCTCGTGCTCGCGTTCCTCGCGGCGCGCCATGTCCCGTTCACCTGGGGTGATCGAGATCGCCTGCCGACCTCACCCGCGTTCGTGCTCCTGTGGATCATCGGCGCGACCTGCGCCGTGGCGGCGGCCATCCTGGCGAAGTTTCACCGCCTCGTCGCGATCACGCTGATGGGCGGCGCAGGTCTGGTCACCTGCGTCACGTTCGCGTGGTTCTCGGCCCCCGATCTGGCGCTCACCCAGATCGTCGTCGAGGTGGTCACCACCACGCTGTTCCTGCTCGGGCTGCGCTGGCTCCCCATGCGCATCGATACGATCCGTCCGCGCGTCACGATCCGGGACCGGGCACGGCGGGCCCGTGATCTACTGCTCGCGATCGGTGCGGGCAGCGGGCTCGCCGCGCTGTCGTACGCGATGCTGACCCGGCCGGCTCCGCACAGCATCTCGCCGTTCTTCCTCGAGCACGCGGTTCCAGACGGAGGCGGGACCAACGTCGTGAACGTGATGCTGGTCGACTTTCGTGCGTTCGACACGATCGGCGAGATCACGGTGCTCGGCACGGTCGCGCTCGCGATCTTTGCTCTCCTGCGCCGCTTTCGCCCGCCCGCCGAGAGCGTCGAGCAGCCTCAGCAACAGCGGATGCTGCCGGCGGACGTCGTCACCGACCTGGTCAAGCGCGCTGCGGAAGACACGGCCCGCGGCTACATGATGGTGCCATCGATCATCGCGCGCCTGCTCTTGCCGGTGTCCCTCGTCGTCGCCGCGCACTTCCTGCTACGCGGGCACGACGAGCCCGGTGGTGGCTTCGTGGCCGGCCTCATCGTCGCGATCGCGATGCTCACGCAGTACATCGTCTCCGGTACGCGATGGACGGAGCGGCATGCGCACCTCAACCCGCCGCGCTGGATCGCCGTCGGGCTGCTGCTCGCGGCGGTCACCGGCCTCGTCGCGGTCGCCTTCGGCTATCCGTTCCTCACCACCCGCACGATGCATGCGACGCTGCCGCTGGTCGGCGAGGTGCATCTGCCGAGCGCGACGTTCTTCGATCTCGGGGTGTTCGCGGTGGTCGTCGGCGCGACGCTCCTCATCCTCACGGCGCTCGCCCATCAATCCGTCCGCGCGCACCGCCAGTCGACCGGCACCCAGACCTCGGAACCGCCGAAGGCGAAGGACTGAGCGAGATGGAAGCCGTCCTCGCATGCGTCATCGGTGTCCTCGGCGGAGCGGGCGTCTGGCTCGTGCTCCGCCCGCGGACGTTCCAGGTGATCATGGGGCTCACGCTGCTCTCGTACGCGGTGAACCTGTTCATCTTCAGTATGGGGAGCATCTTCATCGACAAGCCGCCGATCGTGAAGCCGGGGCTGCCCGCCGACCTCGAGCACTACACCGATCCGCTGCCGCAATCGCTCGTGCTGACGGCGATCGTGATCGGCTTCGCGACGACCGCGCTCTTTCTCGTCGTGCTGCTCGCGTCGCGGGGCCTCAGTGGCACGGACCATGTCGATGGGGGCAGGGACGAACCGTGAGCGGGCTCCTCTCGCACCTCATGATCGTGCCGATCGTGCTGCCGCTCGTGACGGCGGCCGTGCTCGTGCTGCTCGGCGAGCAGCGCAGGCGCCTCAAGTCGCTGCTCGGCATGGCGGCCACCGCGGCAGGCCTTGTCGTGGCGGCGATGATCTTGTGGCGCGTCGACAGCGGCGATCGGGTGGGCGTGTACCTCGCGTCGAACTGGGAGGCGCCGTTCGGGATCGTCCTCGTCGCGGACCGCCTCTCCGCGCTCATGCTCGTGTTGACGGGGGTCGTGAGCCTCTGCGCTGCGCTGTACGCCGATGCCGGCTGGGCACGCGTGGGCGTGCACTTCCATGCGCTGTTTCAGATCCAGCTGATGGGTCTCAACGGCGCGTTTCTCACCGGAGACCTGTTCAACCTCTTCGTGTTCTTCGAGGTGATGCTCGCGGCCTCGTATGGCCTGCAGCTTCATGGCTCGGGGCTGCCGCGCGTGCGCACCGGCCTGCACTACATCGCGGTGAACCTGCTCGCGTCGTCTCTCTTTCTCATCGGCCTCGCCGTGCTCTACGGCGTGCTGGGCACGCTCTCGATGGCCGACATCGCCCAGAAGCTCGCGCTCGTGCCGGCCCCCGATCGCGGCCTCCTGTACGCGGGCGCGACGATCCTCGCGATTGCCTTCTTGATCAAGGCGGCGATCTGGCCGCTCAACTTCTGGCTCGTCCCGGCGTATGGCGCCGCGAGTGCGCCGGTGGCCGGGCTGTTCGCGGTGATGACCAAGGTCGGGATCTACGCGCTGCTCCGCTTGTGGACGCTGCTGTTCTCGGGGGACGCCGGCCCGTCGGCGCGGTTCGGACATTCGTTCTTCCTCTACGGAGGCCTCGTGACCATCGGCGTGGCGACGCTCGGCCTGCTGTCCACGGTGCGCCTCGATCGCATCGCGGGCTTCGCGATCATCGTGTCGTCGGGGACGCTCCTCGCGGCGATCGGAATGGGGAGCCTCTCCATGACCGCCGCGGCGCTGTTCTACCTGGTGAGTGCGACGCTGGGAGTCAGCGCGCTCTTTCTCCTCGTCGAGTTGATCGACCGGGTCGGAGCCACTCGTCAGCAGCAGATGCAGGACGTCGTCGTTCCGGGTGAGGACACCAACCTCGACGATGCGCAGGTCCCCCTCGTGGGGCGCGTGTTTCCGGTCTCCATCGCGCTGCTCGGTCTCGCGTTCATGGCCTGCGCGCTGCTCGTCGCGGGGCTGCCGCCGCTGTCGGGCTTCGTCGCGAAGTTCTCGTTGCTCAGCGCCATCGTGAGCAGCGACGACGTCCATGCCGCCGGTGCGGTCGTGTCCTCGGCCGGCTGGCTGCTGCTCGCACTCCTCTTGCTGTCGGGGTTCGCCGCCACCGTGTCGCTCGCGCGGGCCGGCATCCGCAGTCTGTGGGCGACCGGCCACCGGTCTGCGCCCGAGCTCAAGGCAGCCGAGGCCATCGCGGTCCTCGCACTGCTCGTCTCCTCCGTCGTGCTCACCGTGTTCGCCGAGCCCGTGACGCGCTACATGCGAGCGACCGCAGCCGAGCTGCACGCGCCGCGAGCCTACATCGAGACCGTGATGTCGACGAAAGCTCGACCGCGCGCGACGCCGCCCGAGCCGGCGCCGGAGACCTCGCCGTGACGTTCCTCCGCAGGCTCGCGCCGGCGCCCTTGACCTCCGCGGCGCTGTTCGCACTGTGGCTCGCGCTGGCGCGCTCCACGAGTGCAGGTCACATCGTGCTCGCGCTCGGGCTGGCGATCGCGATCCCGATCGTCACGGCGAACCTGCGACCCACGCGCGTCCACGTGCGACGACCGCTCGTCATCGCGCGCTTCATTCTGACCGTCGGCTACGACGTCGTGCGGTCGAACGTCCAGGTCGCCTGGAACGTGGTCGCCTGGCGATGGCGGCGCGTCCGGTCGATGTTCGTGGTCATCCCGCTGGAGCTGCGTGATCCCGTCGGGCTCGCCGCGCTGGCCATGGTGACGACGGTGGTCCCGGGGACCGTCTGGTCCGAGCTCGCGCTCGATCGCAGCGCGCTGCTCTTGCACGTGTGGAATGTCGACGACGAGCGCGCGTTCGTGACGCGCTTCAAGGATCGCTACGAGAAGCCTTTGAGGGAGATCTTCGAATGACCGCGCTCTTGCCTGCTGCCATCGCCTTCTCGCTCGGCTGTTACGCGGTCGCATCGGTGCTGGTGCTCGTCCGCTTGGTCCGCGGTCCGCGAGCCCAGGATCGCGTGTTCGCGCTCGATCTCCTCTATCTGCACGCGATCCTCGTGTTGCTCGTCCTCGGCATCCGACAGCGCAGTGACATGTACTTCGATGCCGCGCTGCTGATCGCGCTGTTCAGCTTCGTGAGCTCATCCGCGATGGCGAAGTTCATCCTGCGCGGCGAGGTGATCGAATGAATCAGGTCCCCGCCTGGGTGGAGGTGCCGGTGGCCGCGTTGCTCGTGTCGAGCGGCCTGTTCGTCGTCATCTCCGCGATCGGGTTCGTCCGGCTGCGAGACTTCTTCGTGCGCATGCATCCGCCTGCGCTCGCGTACACCTTCGGCAGCTGGTCGGTGACGCTTGCCGCGATCCTCTATTTCTCGGCCCTCGAGTCGCGGCCCGTGCTGCACCCGTTGATCATCATCATCGTGCTCTCGATCTCGGTCCCCGTGACCACGGTGCTATTGGCACGCGTGGCGCTGTTCCGCCGTCGCGCCGCGGAGGCAGCCGACACGCCGCCGCCGCTGAGCCCACCCGGCCCGTCGTGACCTTTGCGGGTCATCGCCCGGGTGTTCAGTCGTGCGCCCCGCCACGCCGGTTCCAGGACGCATCGCGCTCGGCCTCGGGGCCCGACGAGCGCTCCACGAAGTAGCGGTCACCGTCGGCAGCCCGCTCCCAGTCGGCTCTCGAGCCGTAGAAGATGTGGTTCTTGATCCCCGCGCCGAGCGGTTCGTCGAGCGTGCCGGCAGTCACGTAGATGTTTTGTTCGTCCTCCTCCGCCGGCAGTGGCGTCCCACAGGTCTTGCAGCGCGTGATCGTGTAGCTCGGTCGCAGCGCATAGGTGACGCGGTGGTCTTCGCCGCTGTTCCAGTGGAAGCGCTCGCGGGGCACGATCAGGATCGTGTTGCCCATTCCTCCGCTCGTCTTGCGGCAGTTCGAGCAGTGACACATCCACACCCCATCGAAGTCCCCCTCGATCTCGTAGCTGAGTGCACCGCACAGGCAGCTTCCTCTCCGTCCCATGGCGGCGAGCCTACATCACGCCCACGCGAGGAACGCCGCCAGGCCGCGACGGATCGGCGTGCTCGCGTTCGGATCCATGCGGCCGTAGAATGAGCCCATGGGGAGCTCCTCGCGCTACACGCTCGCGGTCCTGGTCATCTGTTCGGCGTGTGGAGGGTCGTCACCCTCCATGCCGGGCGGGGACGATGCGCCGCCACCGGATGCCGACACCACGCCCCTGGGGCCGAACGGCAATCCTGATGGCACGTGCCTCGCCGGGATTCCGGCCGAGGGGCAGCCCGTCGACGTGTCGACACCGACCACCGTCGTCGGGACCGGCGACGCGGCGAGCTGTACGTTCGAGGCACTCGATGCGGCGGTGACCAACGGCGGCGTGATCACGTTCGACTGCGGCAGCGATCCCGTGACGATCGCGATCACCGCGACGATGCACGTGCCGATCATGAAGGACACCGTGATCGACGGTGGCAACAAGGTCACGCTCGACGGCGGCGGCAGCGTACAGATCCTGCGGTTCGACAGCCCGAACTTCCAGGCACTCGATACGCGAGTCACGATCCAGCACCTCGCGTTCAAGCACGGCGCGATCGCCGGCTCGATGCCCATTCCAGACGCGCCGCCGCCGTGCTCGCAGGGATTCAATGACGGCGAGGGCGGCGCGATCTACATGCGCGACGGCAACCTGACCGTGATCGACTCGCTGTTCGAGGACAACACGGCCGCGCCGCTCGGGCCGGATGTCGGTGGCGGTGCGATCCGGATGCTCGGCAGCAAGCACGGCCTCGTGGTCGTCGGCAGCACGTTCCGGAACAACCAGGCGAGCAACGGTGCCGCGATCGGGTGCCTGTTCTCCGAGCTGGATGTCTACAACTCGCTGTTCGAGGGCAACACCGCGACGGGCCACGACGCGAACAACGACGACGCGACCCAGTGCGACGTCATCAACAACGGGCAGCACGAGATCGGCTCCGGCGGCAACGGCGGCGCACTCTACAGTGACGGTGCGTCCACGGACGAGAAGCCCGTCAACGTGGTGCTGTGCGGCGACAAGATCGTCGGCAACGCGGCAGGCACGGGCGCGTTCGGAGGCGGCCTGTTCTTCACCAGCAACAACTATGGTGGGACGCTGACGATCACCGACACCACGATGACCGGGAACACCGGCGGCCACTGGACCAACGTGCAGACCGGCAGCGTGACCGACGCCGGCACCGCCGTCGGCACGAACGCGAAGAGCATCACGATCACCAATTCGACGCTGCAGGGCGTGGATTGATCGATGCGTCTGGGCGCCCTCTTGGTCGTGGCTGTCGCGGCATGCAGTCACGCGGGCATCCCGCGGCCATCGTCGCCGGAGCCCGAAGCGAAGCCGGTCGTCGAGCCGCTTGCGCCGCCAATCACGCTCGTCATCGCAGACCCGGCCATCAGCTACAGCTACGGCGAGATTGCGCCGACTTCGGACGACGCCGTCATCGGATCCGGTCCGCGGCACGATCCGCGGCTCGATGCGGCGGCGGCCGAGTTGCTCGAGGTGGTCCACCAGGGTGCGGCGCTATCACCGGAGCTCGTGCGCAGGTCCACGCCACCGACGTGACGCACGTCGGCGGCGGCGTGGCCAGATCGGCGACCGGCGAACTGTTCGTCGTGATCGACTGCATCCAGATCGTGCCGGACGTCGACGACGCCGCGCTCGAGGAGTGAGCGCACCGCCCCGGGACCGCGCTATCCTCCATGCATGGGCAGGCTCGGGATCCTCGTGGGAGCGTTGGCCGCGATCGCGTTGCTGGCCTGTGGCAGCCGGCCTCAAGTATCGAGCGTGCCGTCGCGGTCTTCCGACGGGATCGCCGGCGGTGGAACGGGCGCCGATGAAACCGGCGTTGCGACCGCAGACACGGCTCGTGAACGGTCCGATGACCTGGTGCAAGGCTTCGTGGCCGCGAGCGCGGGTGAGATCCGAGGCCGTGTCGTCGATGCCGGTGGCCATCCGGTCGCGAACGCGCCGGTGCACCTGGTGACGGAGCACGGCGAGCGCACCCTGACGACCGACAAGGAGGGACGGTTCAAGACGGAGGTCGCCGAACCGACGATGGTCGTCGTCTACGGGGGCGCGCGTGTCAGCGGCAGCTCCGCGACGACGCAGCGGATCGAAGGCACCGAGGCGATCAGCGTTCATGATGTCGAGCCGCCCGCGACGCCCGCCAAGGCGCTCTCCGATCCAACGCTGATCCCGGAGTACACCGATGCGATCCTCGACAAGAACGTGTGGGCGAGAGCGTGGCTGCTCCTCGAGGTGAACGACACCGGCTTCGTGTCCCGGGTCAAGCTGCTCAACGCGCCGGGATATGACCTCGACGCGATTGCGGTGCGGGAGGCGTTCGATCTGAAGTTCGAGCCCGCACGCAATCGCCTCGGCAAGCCGATGCCCTCGCAGGTGATGTGGAAGTTCGAGTGGCCCCCGTCCGTGTGGAATCGAGGCAGCAGCCGCATTCCGCCGCGGGCGTCCCAGCTGCCGTGCCGCCGCAGCGCGACGGACACGTGGTACGAGCTGAACACGCCCTATCGCGACTGCTCGCGGCCGAACATGGCAGCCGCGATCCGCGCACCGTGGATCACGCGATGATCGCCGCGGCGTCGAACGCTCGAGGCGACGCGCGTGCCGCCGGGCTCGGTTCGGTCGCCCGCCGGGCTCAGGCCCCGCGACCAGGGCTCGCTGGTGGGCTGTCCACGTCGCGATAGCGTCTTGCCGCGGCGAGGTCGCGCCGCAGCTCCTCGGCCGTTCGGCGCGGGCCGTAACCGGGTGTGTCGCGCTGGATGCGCCAGCCCTCGGACAGCGGACCCGCATCAATGACATCGAACCCGAACTGATCGATCAAGCGCGCGACGACCGCCTTCGCATCGGCATCGTTGCCGGCGATCACGAGCGCGCGACGGTCCGGCGTGCCCGGCGGCTGGCCATCCGTGGTGAGCGCGGCGGCGTAGATGTGATTGAACGCCTTCACCACCTTCGAGCGCGGCAGGTGCGCCTGCAGGAGCTCGGACGTGGTGGTTGATTCGTCGTCAAGCTCCGGGATCGCGCCGTCGCGCTGCGGGTAGTAGTTCATCGTGTCGATGACGATCTTGCCGGCCAGCGGCTCGACGGGTACCGAGCGATAGGCTTTGAGCGGAATCGTCACGACGACGATGTCGCCGGAGCGCGCGGCCTCTTCGACGGTGGCGGCGCGCGCCTTGGGCCCGAGCTCTGCGACGAGCGTGGCCAGCGTCTGCGGTCCTCGCCGGTTGCTGATCACGACCTCCTGGCCGGCGTTCACCGCGAGTCGCGCGAGCTGGCTTCCGATGTTCCCCGCTCCGATCAATCCGAGTGTCGACATGCCGAGGTATACGAGGTGAGTGGATCCGCAGCAAGCGGCCGCCCGATCACCACGACGATATCTAGGTCTCGACCGAATGGACGAACGCGGCGACGAGTCGCGTGACCTCGACGGAGGTCAGCGGCTCGCTATGCGGGCTGTGCTTGCCGGCCGCGAGCACGTGCACCTGCGCGTGCGGGACGTCCTCGCACAGCCGATCCAGCTCGCCTGGCTCGGTGCGCGGGTCGCCGGCGCCGTGGATCACGAGCGTCGGCACGACGAGATCGTGCAGGCGACCGTCGAGCAGGTCCTCGTCGGGCGTCGCGGCGATGTGAAGCCAGGCGCGGCCGTCGGCGCGGATGATCGTGCGCCAGCGCTCGCCGTGCTCGGCGGCGAGCTTCGCTGCTACGCGGTCGCCGAACGAGTCGGGAGCTTCGGCCATCTGCGTGAAGAACTCGCGCGAGCGCGGCTTCACGCGATCGAGGTGCAGCGCTTCGAGCACGACGCCCGCGAAGCGCTCCGGATTGCCGATCGCGAGTAGCGCAGCGATCACGGCGCCGTCGCTGTGGCCCCACACGGCACAGCGCGGGATATCGAGTGCGTCGAGGAGGCCGTCGGTCTCGTCGGCGTAGCGTGCGTGGAATCCGGGTGGCAGGTCATCGCGCGCTGGCGATTTGCCGTAGCCGGTGCGGTCGGGCACGACGAAGCGCCGCGCGATGCCGTCGATCGCGGCGTCGAACGGGTAATACGCGTAGCCCCAGCCGCTGTGGAGGATCACGACGGGCAGTCCGCCGGGCACGCCGACGTCGCGGTAGTAGAGGTCTTCGCCGGCGACGCAGACGTACGGCATGCGCTCCGGACCATGTCATGACGTCGGGCTCGGACCGAGCATTGAGAGCAGCCGTGCGGCGATCTCCGAATCACAGGATCGGGCCGGGGCATTCGTCGGGTCGGATCAGGCCGAACCGCTTCCAGTCCTCGCGCAGTAGCTGCGTCCGCGGCCGCGAGACGGGCAGGGGCTCGTGGTCCGGCGGTGGCTTGGCGAACCGCACCGTCCAGCCCGTGAACGAAATCGCGCTCGAGAGCTCGTCGAGCAGCGCCTTCCGCGACGCACCGTCGTAGAAGTCCTCGCGGTGGCGGCGCCAGTTGTTGAGCACGTACGAGAGCGCATTACGCGCGTAGCTCGCGGTCTTGATCTGGGACGCGTGATAGCGAAACGCGAACACCTTGCCCATTCGCCCCCATGCGGCGTTGATCGCGCGGGCGGCGTTGATCGTGAAGCTCTGCATGCCGCGCGTGAGCGTCCGCGCGCTCGCGGCCTCGGCGATCAGGTGGAGATGATTGTGCTGGATCGAGATGTGCGTGATGCGGAAGTCATCGCGTTCGAGGTAGCGCACGAGGACGCGACGCACCGCCTCGTAGAAGCAGCGCTGGCGCAGGCGCGGCAGGCCGCGGACGGTCCGCAGCGTGAGCTGCACCGGGTGCTTGCTCGACAGCCACGGGCGCGCACGATGCGGCCCGCCTCGCTTCTTACCGGTCTTCTTGCGGCCGGCACCGGGGCGTGCGCCGCCGTGCGAGTGTGTGGACGTGGACTCCATCATCGATCTTGAATAGGGCATTAACACGGCGCTATGACATTCGACGAGCGGCGCGCCGCGGCGGGTACGGCATCGCAGAACGCGGAGCGGCCTTTGGCCTGCTTCGGTGCAGCCGGCACGGCGCCGTCCTCGCTGCGCTGTCGCGGAGCGGTGCCAGCGCTGCGCCTACCTACGGCGGAAGACCAGGTCGACGATCACGGGAAGGTGATCGGATCCCACATCGGGTCCGATGCGGCGTGCGCGGATGCCGATCGAGCACGATGCGAGTACGTGATCGATCGGGATGCGCAGGAGCGCCGAGCCGGCGGGGAAGCTCGCCTGGACCCCAAAGCCGGCGCGACTGTCGCAGAGGCCACTTCGGTGCAGCACCCGCGCGAACGGGCGGGACCACGGGGTCGCATTGAAGTCGCCCATGACGAGGACCGGCGATGTCGCCTTGCGCGCACGGTCGGCGACGGCCTCGAATTGCGTGGCCTGTTGCGCGAGGGCGGTGGCACTGATCGGAGGCACCGGATGGGTGAGGATCACGTCGAAGCGCGCGCCCTCGAGCGAGACGTCGGCGACCACACTCGGTAGTGGAGTCGCGATCACGTCGGTCGATCCGTGGACGGCCCCGCGCGCGTAGAGGGCGATCCCGAAGTTATCCGGGCGTGGCTCCTCGATACGTCCGGCGTAGCCAGCCAGCGCGGGCGCGAGCGCATCGAGCCACCGCTGACTGACCTCGACGAGCCCGATCACGTCGGGGTGCTCGGCCGCGATCAATTGGCGCACGCGCGCGAAGCTCGTGCTCTCGGTGTGCACGTTGAGAACGAGCACCCGGATCGCGATTCCGTGCGGCGGAACGGCCTGCGGGCGCGCGGTCAGATCGGCCACGACCGGAAGCGCACTGCACAAGGTCGCGATCAGGGCCATGTCGAAGTAGCCGCGCAGGCGCAGCGCAGCAGCAGCGCACACGACCACGAGTCCGAGCGCGACAACCTGAAGCCGGAAGTGTTCGAACAGCACGCACGGCCAGATCGGTAGCCAGGCGACCGCGCACACCGCCGCGAGCGCGAGCGCCGCGAGCGACACAGCCGTGATCACGAGTCGCTTCAAGAGGTTCTCTGAGCGACTCTACGCCCCGGCGGGGCATCCGGGCGGTACGCGCCGCCGAACTGTGACCGGGTGCTGACGCCGGGCTGACGCGGCGAGGCGCAAGGTGATCGCGTGTCCACGTTGGTCAAGCCGCGCCTGCGCGGCGTCTCGCACGAGATCGGGTTCTTTGTCGCGGTGCTGGCGGGCGCGTGGCTCGTCGCCATTGCCGGCAGTCCGCTGGCGCGGGTGGCCACCGGCATCTATGCGGTGACGCTCGCACTCATGCTCGGCGTCAGCGCGACGTATCACCGCGGCACGCGGCCGGCCCGCGCGGAGCGGCACTGGAAACGCGCCGACCACGCGATGATCTTCTGCTTCGTCGCCGGGACGTACACACCGATCTGCGTGCTCGGCATCGGCGGTGCGCCGGGCGCGCGGTTGCTCGCGCTGGTGTGGATCGGCGCGGTACTCGGCGCCTTGCGGGCACTGGTGTGGGTGCGCGCACCGCGCGTGATCGCGACCGTGCTCTACGTCGGGCTCGGCTGGCTCGCGATCGCGTTCTGGTCCGACCTGCGTGATGCGCTTCGCGCGCCGCTGCTGGCGCTGATCATCGCTGGCGGCCTGCTGTACACGGCCGGCGCACTCGTCTACGCGATCCGGCGTCCGGATCCGTCGCCACGCTGGTTCGGCTATCACGAGGTGTTTCACTCGTTCGTGCTCGCCGCCTGCGTCTGTCACTTCGTGGTCATCACGCAGCTCGCACACGTCACGCCGTGACGGCCTCGTCGACCTAACGCAACTCTCGCGGTGAGCGCGAGTGGGCGCGCGTCGGGAACGGTGCCCGCAAAGCGTCAACTTGGGTAACAGCGCTCACTTGCGTTGCAGCCCGGCGCGGCTGCGTGAGCTTGTCTAACTATTTGAAAGCGCGAGCTGATTTGCCAGCATGGGGCTCGATGATGCTCCCTTCATGGTCTCGTGCGCTGGTCGTGGCGGCGCTCGGCGCGGGCGCGGTCGCCTGCGCTCCGCACTACGATCCGGTGCGAACCGGCGTGGACCCGGGCACGTTCGGTCATCGCGTCGTCACCTTGATGTGCAAGCGGCTCGCGTACCAGGCCGAGCCGACCGACGTGCGCGGCGATCACTATCGGGACGCGTGCCGGGGCGAGGTCGCGATGCCTGCCGATGCACCGCCGACCTTGGTCGCGCTGGCAGCGAATCGCGCACGACTCGAGACGGCGATCGACTTCGCCGTCCCCGAGAGCGTCTACGAGCCATTGCAGCGCTACCTGACGTCGGCGGACGTGCTCGCGCTCTATGACGACGACACGATGAGCAAGAGCATCGCGTCGATCGCCGACATGCTGACGCAGATGTCGAGCGATCCGGACGCGATGGTGGCGTTCGCCCGCATGGGCACGCGCGACGGCTACCGTCACCCCGCGCAGGCGATCGGGCCGGCGGGGCCGCTGACGAGCTCGGCGGCGATCCGCGAGGTGATGAGCGAGGTGTTGCCGACCATCATCGAGGGCGGCAGCTCGCAGGCCGCGTGGGATGCGCTCGTGACCGCGGCCGCGCTGACGATGGCCGACGCGGCACCGAACACGGATGGCACCGGCTCGACGGCGGCGCAGATCGCGAACGAGTTTCTGCTGACCGAGCATCCGGACCTCGGCGAGGCGGCGCCGCTGTACATGGTCCGCCGCGACGCACGCGGGATCGCGAAGGTCGCGCTCGCCGGCGGAGCGGTGCCGGCACCCTTCGTGGATCTCGACGGCGACCTGCTCGCCGACGTCGACGCGAGCGGCCGCTTCGTCGATGGCAACGGCGCGGCGCTCGTCGCGGCCCCGACGCCATTCCCGGCGCGCGGTGACATGACGATGCGTGATGCGGAGGGCAGGGCCGTCGACGCGGCCGGTGTCCCGATCTACGAGTACGCGGACGTCACGAAGACGGTGCTCGGTTCGATGCTGAACGATCAGGCCGCGCTGATCGATCCGGCGCGCGGTGGCACGGCGCTCGACCTCGTGCGCGGTGCGGCGTTCCTGATGGGCGACCGCGCCGACGCGACCAAGACGTTCGACAACGGCACGACGCTCGCGTATCGCGGCTACGCCACGGCGACATCGCCGCTGCTCGACCTGGCCTACGCGTTCGCGCAGCTGCTCCGTGACCCGAACATCGCGGACACGCTCGCGCTGGGCGAGGTGCTGGTCGACCAGCACGAGAGCGCCGCGGCCCGGCTGCTCGAGGCGGCGATCGGCGCGGCCCGGCTGGCCGACGATCATCCCGAGGCCGAGCTGATGGCCAGCGCGCCGTTCTGGGACGACATGCGGCCGCTGCTCGCGCAGATCGCCGCGAAGCCCAAGCTCGTGAAGGATTTGCTCGCGGCACTCGAGCGCCCCGAGACGCAGGACCTGGTCCTGTTCTTCCGCGACGAGATGAAGTACGCCGACCGCTTCGACATCGCGTCGGACCAGTCGGTCACCGGTGCGTTCACGACGCTCGTCGATCGCACGCAGCCGGACAGCGGGTTCAACCGCTCGCTGTGGCAGCGGCTCGTTCAGCTGATCAGCGACACGAACGGCGCCGTGCAGTGCAGCAAGGCGGGCGCGCAGGTCAAGGACCCGCTCACCGGCCTGCCGCTCGCGACGTACCAGAACGCGTGCGAGCTGTTCCGCGTGCCGAACATGGCGGTCTTCTACCTGCAGGCGAACGTGTACGCGAAGGACGCGAACGGCGCGTTCGTGTGCGAGACGACGGCCGGCGCGTTCGGCAACACGACGGTGGGCAGCTCGGCTGCCGACTGCGTCGCGCAGGGGCGCCGCGCGCGCCGCAAGGCGGATTTCAAGTACAACTGGACCGGCCTGGTCCGTACGCTGATCACCACCCAGGGCGGTGACCAGTTCCTCGAGACCCAGTCGACGATCGCCGGGTTCGGCACGCACCCGACCGCGGAGGCGCTGACCCGGGTGCTGTACCTCGAGCCGCGGCCGCAGTCGCTGCAGGACACGTCCGACGACGCGACCGATAAGTTCGGCGCGCTCGTCAAGGTCAAGCACGCCGGCACGCTGCCGGTCTGGGAGAAGGTGCGGCCCGGCGGCACGCGCAGCTTCCTCGAGGCGTCGCGTCCGCTGATGCAGGCGTTCGCCGACTCC
>DAIRFU010000056.1:14533-17203 GCA_036794935.1 Kofleriaceae bacterium
CGGCCTCGACCGACACGCAGCATACAGACCCGAGCGGGCCGAACTACACGGCCGGCGCGGGCGGCGTCAGCTACGAGCCGCTCGTGATGGCGTTCTTCGAGAGCGACGTGTGGCCGGCGCTGACCGCGAGCGCCGCCGAGCTGAACGCGATCGTGGTCAACGGCAAGCCGTTCTCGACGGTGCTCGCCAGCGCGGCGCGGTTCTTCGTGACCCCGCTGCCGGGCCTCACCGATCGACGTGGTGCGACGACGACGACGGCGGCCGATGGCACACCGGTCATCGTGCTGTCACCGTGGCACCTGTTCGCCGACGCGTACCTGGCCAAGCGCGCGCGGATCGCCGCCGCCACCGACGATGCGCAACGCGCGCTGTGGCCCGACAGCACGCGCGAGCTGGTCGACCTGATGTTCCGCGCCGACCCGGTCGGCTCCGCGTGGCAGTTCCGCAGCCCGCACCTGGCGGCGGCGACCCGTGGGCTGACCAAGCTGCTGCGCGATCGCATCGCCGAGCACGATGCCGCGGGCGACCGCATGCAGTGGGTGACGACCGAGCTGCCGAACAAGCTCGAGGACTTCTTCGGGCACCCGCTGTTCGCGGCGGCGGCGGACTTCGTCGAGTCGCAGACGACGGTGCAGGCCGGCGCCCCCCGGCTCGCGATGGATCACCTGCTGCTGAGCGTGTTCGATCCGGCGGCGGCGCCCGAGGCGTACGCGACGATGCGCATCGCCGCGGCGGACTTCGTGCAGCTCGCACTCGACGATGCGGACCTCGTCCCGCTCGGTCACATGATCGGCGGGCTGCTCGCGCCGGACCGGACCTACCTGGCGACGCAGCTCGCGCTGTTGCATCGCCTGCACCAGGCCGACCTCGAGTCGACGCTGACCGATCTCGTCGCGCGTCTGTTCCGCAGCGCGGAGCCGGCGAGCGAGCCGGGCATCCCGGCGATCGCCGCGATCGCAGATGGCGTCGGCGACGTCGACCGCGTCGAGCCGGGACCACCCGCTCCGTGGAGCGCCGCGGACTACACCTCGGTGTTCGCCACCGTCGGCACGTTCTTCCGCGAGGAGCAGCGAGGCATGCCGCGCTTCGTCACGATCATCCAGGAGAGGAACGCACCATGAAGCGCGGTCTCGTCCTCGCGTCGCTCCTCGCGATCGGCGCGTCCTCCGCCCCGGTGTTCGCCGGTGGCATGTTCTTGCCCTGGCGCGGCGTGCGCGACACCTCGCGCGGCGGCGCGACCGTCGGTGGCGCCGAGGATGCCGACGCGATCTGGCTCAACCCGGCCGGCATCGCCCACGCATCCGAGAAGACGCTGGCGGTCACGACGATGTACGTCGACCAGCAGATCGACTACGCGCGCATCGACAGCGGCGGCAACCAGCTCGACTCGATCTCGAACGAGCACCCCGGCCAGCCGATCCCCGCGATCGCGTTCGTCGCGCCCATCGGCGACGGCCGGCTCGTGATCGGCGGCGGCACGTGGACGCCCTACGCGGGCCTGCACCGCTACCGCATCGACGGCGCCCAGCGCTACGGCTCGATCAGCATCGCCGAGACCAAGATCGCGTACCTCACGTTCGCGGCGGCGTACCGGATCACCGACAAGCTGCGCATCGGCGCGACCGTGCAGAACATGTTCACCGAGCTCGACTCGCGCGTGATCCTGTCGGGCTGTCCCGGCAAGACGGTGTGCGCGCCGGAGGACCCGGAGTTCGACTCGGACGTCCAGGTCAAGCAGATCGATCCGGTGTCGCCGTCGGGCTCGATCGGCCTGCAGTACGACGCCCACCCGATGGTCACCATCGGCGTGATGGCGCAGGCGCCCGCGAAGATCAGCGGCACCGGCGAGCTCCACGCGAGGCTGCCGAGCTCGGGCTTCTACGAGGGCGCGATGCTCGTCGGCGACGAGGCGTCGGTCGAGATGACGATGCCGGGCTCGCTGCACGCCGGCGTCGAGGTCAGGCCGCGCCCGGGGCTGCGCGTCGAGGCCGCGCTCCACGTCGAGCTGTGGTCGATCCACGACAAGATCACGTTCGCGCCGAAGGACATGCGGATCGAGAACGTCGCCGGCGTCGGCACGTACGAGCTCGGCCCGTCGGTGATCCCGCGCAACTACCGGAACTCGTACGCGCCCGCGATCGGCGGCGAGTACACGATCGGCGCGCTCACCGTTGGCGCCGGGTACTCGTACGAGACCGCGGCGGCACCGAAGGGCTATGTCTCGCCGCTCACCGTCGACGCGGCCAAGCACCTGTTCGGTCTCGGCGGCGCGTTTCGTCATCACAGCTGGACCGCCGGCGCGGCACTCGGCATCGCCCGGCTCGCCGATACGAACGTCACGCTCGCCGAGGCCAAGGTGCCGCAGCTGACCCCGGTCCGCGGCCAGCCGGGCGAGGTGATGATCAACGCCGGCCAGTACCGCTCGACGTACCTGCTCGCCGGGCTGCGGTTCCAGATCGGCTTTTGACATCACGGCGGCGGAACACGCGCGCACGCCCGGTCACAGGATCGGCGTGGGAAGCGGCTCGGCAGCTCGAACGAGCTGGGCGATGGTCGACACCAGCAGGGGGACGTCGATGGGCTTGGTCAGGTACCGGTCGAAGCCTGCAGCGAACGCGCGCTCGCGACAGTCGTCACTGACGCGGGCGGTGACCGCGATCGCCGGCAGCC